>JAPLJM010000248.1 GCA_026388595.1 Deltaproteobacteria bacterium | reverse complement strand
ACCTTCGACGAAAAGCTTTACCAGCAGGCCCTGCGTTTCAATAAACTTACACCCGAGGACTTCGAAATACTGCAAAAGAATGCCTTGATCACGTCCCGATTCCTCAGTCTCATCCAGGACGGCGTGAAAGTTTCAGACCAGGATGTTTACGATCTCTACCGTTTCCAGAGCGAGAAGGTCAACATTCAATTCCTGCAGGTTTCACCCGGCGCTTTCCATACAAACATTACGCCCGCGGAAAAAGACCTGGAGGCGTATCTGAAAGAGCATGGCCAGGCATTTCGAATTCCCGACCAGATTCAGGTCAAATATATGATTTTCTCGGGAGAGGCATTTGCACCGGCCGTGAAAGTGACCGATGCAGAAATCACGGACTATTACGACCGCCATGCAGATCAATTCAAAGCGACCGGCGGAAAACGGCCGGCCCTGTCCGAGGTGAAGACAAAAATCACGGCAGACATCCGCCAGATCGGCGGCATGCAGGCAGCAGCCGACGCCGCCAAAAATGCCCACGACACCATTTATCAAAATGAAAACTTTGATGGCTATGCAGTGAAAAACAGACTGACCATCCACACGACCGGTTTGTTTTCAGCAGGCTCTCCCCCCGGCGAACTGAGCCGTATCGGCGAAGCCATCCAAACCCTCATGAATCTCCAAAAAGATGAAGTCAGCAAAGTCCTGTTTGATCAGAAGGCCTATTATCTGTTCAAGGTGACGGCCAAACATCCGGCAAGCACGCCCCCTCTGAAGGATGTCCGGGCACAGGTCGAAAAAAAGGTGATTGATCAGGAGGCAGACCGGCTGGCCAAACAGGAAGCAGAGACCCTGCTGGCCAGGCTGAAACAGGGAAAGAACTTGACAGACATCGCGGCAGAAAAAAAATTAGCCACTGCCGAAACAGGATTTTTCCCGACCGGCGCCGCCGTGCCCAAACTGGGTGCGTCCCGGGAGCTGAGCCTTGCCATTTTTCCACTGACCGAGAAGAAACCCACCCCGGACCGCGTCTTTCAGGTTGGGGGAAACTATGTGATCCTGCAATTAAAGGAAAGGGCCAAATTGGATGACTCGGACTTTGCCGCGAATAAAGAAAACCTGAAAAAATCACTGTTGCAGGTCCGGAAAAATGACGCTGTCCAAGCCTGGATCGAGGGGACCAAGGCGGCCATGATCAAAGAGGGAAAGCTGAAGATCAACAAGGATTTAAAAGATCTATAAGGAGAGGACGTCCGGCTCGCAGTTGACCCGCAGCCAGAACCAAGCGGCGCCCAACAGGCCGATGGCGCCGCCGATAAGGAAAGTAGCCTCCGGCCCCAGTCGGCTCCAGAGCAGATAAGAAACAAGGGGCGCCGGACAGAAGGCAAAAGACCGCAGCCCCCAGTAAAGCCCGATTGAGCGCGCCCGTGTTTCTGCAGGAAACCCGCCGGCGATGAGGGCTTTGCGTGCCGGTTCCCCCAGTTCACGCAGTCCGTTCATCACAAATACAATCACGAGAGCGCCCATGATCGGCACACCAACCGAGGGTAAATACCGTGGCAGCAGCACCAGGTTGAGGGGAAAAAGCGCAAAAAATATGAATGTCATGCCGATATAGGGTTTGGGGCTGGGGGCATTGTCAATCCATTTGCCGGCGGGGATATAGGTCAAAAGGGCGGTCAGGCTGGTCACCGCGACGAGGATTCCCGCTTCGTGGTTGCTGCGCAGCAGCACCCCCACAACATAAAGGACGGCAAAATCACGGACGAACCAGTCCCCCCAGCGCAGGAATATTTCAGCCGTCAACAGCCGCTTCAGATCGGGGGGGATATTTTTCAGCACCTCACGGGCCGGCATGGGCGGGGCTGGCTCCTTGGGCTTCATCCGTCGCAGCAGCACGAACTGGATCAGGCAGGCCAGAATCACCAACCCGAAGGCAAGGGACAGATTCAGCCAGTAACCCACAGCCATGACAAAACCGCCGATCAGCGGTCCCAAAACCTTGGGCAGACGCTTCTGGATGCTCTGCACGGCAAAGGCAATCGTCCGGCGGTTTTTCGGCACCTCGCTGCCGACGACATCGAAGGTTGCCGGCACGGAAAGGGCCTCCCAGTTCGTAATGAAGAGGGCGCCCAGAATGATCAGCCAAGGTTGCCGGGTCGTCAACAGGATCGTAAAACCCAGCACCATGGGTAAAGCAGAGACCATCAAGGCCACGCGCGGTCCGAGCCGGTGGGCCACCCGGCCGCCGATAATGTAACCGAACCCTTCCAGCAGATTTACGAGAACGGCAAAAATCCCCATGTATTTTGCGGCGCTCAGCACCTGGGCGGCGGGATTGTCGCCGGTCATGGCGTCCTTCAGATGGATCGCCAGAAAATTGCGCCAGATCTCCTCCGACAGCCCCAGACCGCCAATCACCACCAGCACGGCCACCGTGGCCCGGCTGATCCCCAGCCAACGGGCAAGCGACTCCTTTTTTACGAGGATTTTATCGGCATCGGTCTGCTGCTCCATGATGTCTCATGCCTGCCCGTAATGCTCCTGCAACCATTGCTGATACTCACCTGTTTTGATCCGTTCACTCCAGGTGCGATTGGCAAGATACCACTGAATCGTTTTGCGCAGCCCCGTCTGAAAAGATTCCTGCGGGCGCCACCCCAGCGACCGGTTCAGTTTCGTAAAATCAATGGCATACCGGCGGTCGTGGCCCGGCCGGTCCTGAACATAGGTAATCAAATCACGCCGGGAACGCCTTTCAGGCGACGGGATGAGCTCATCCAGGATATCGCAGATCATCTCGACGATGATAATGTTTTCCATTTCCGAAGCACCGCCGATGTTATAGGTTTGCCCGCGCTCCCCTGACTGCATGATGGTCCAGATCGCCTCACAATGGTCCGTCACATAAAGCCAGTCCCAGACATTCTTTCCATCCCCGTAAACGGGCAGGGATTTCCATTCCACGGCATTCATGATGACCAAGGGGATCAGCTTCTCCGGAAACTGATAGGGTCCGTAATTATTTGAACAGTTGGAAATCGTCGTGGGCAGTCCGAAGGTTTCATGGTAGGCCCGGACCAGGTGATCGGAGGCGGCCTTGGATGCGGAATAGGGACTGTTGGGACGGTAAGGCGTTTCCTCCGTGAACAAACCCTCCGGTCCGAGACTGCCGTATACCTCATCCGTGCTGATGTGATGAAAAAGCAGGAACCGGTCTTTATGGGTTTTGGCTATTTCCAGCAGGTTGAACGTTCCGATAATGTTCGTAAAAATAAAATCTTCCGGCCGTTTGATGGACCTGTCCACATGAGACTCTGCCGCAAAATGACAGATTGCATCCACTTCATATTTTGAAAAGATGGTCTTGATGGTATCGGCCCCGCAGATATCCGCTTTTTGAAAGACGTAGCGTCCCGGATATTTCTCCTCCAGGCCGGCGAGATTTTCCGGATTCCCCGCATAAGTCAGCTTGTCCACATTGATAATCCGTCCCCGGAAGTCCGGTTTCTCCAGCAGGTGATAAATGAAATTGGTCCCGATAAATCCACATCCACCGGTCACCATCAGGTTTTTCATCGTCATTCCTATCCTTTCAAATGAAGAGAGCTTTGCATAACCGGGATTATTTGAGAAAACCCTGAATAATCCGGTTGACCGCTTCGTCATAGGTCAGACCCAGACTCATCAGTTTTGTGAGCTGGTCGCTGGCGATCTTGCCGATGGAGGCTTCATGGGTCAACTCGGCATCGGGATGCTTGGCCTTCAGTGCCGGAATTGTCTCGTTTGTCCCGTTGTCAATGATGATGGCGTCACATTCAATATGGCCGAAGCATTTGGCCTGGGCGTCCATGGTGGCGTAGAAATTCTGTTTCGAGTCTCCCTTCATGACGGAACGGGAGACCATGTTGGCCCGGCTGTTCTCTCCGGACAAGACGATTTCGTTTCTGGAAACGGCCGTCTGCTCCCCTTCGGTCATGACCCGCTCCGTAATCAGCAGGACGCTGTTGGGGCCCAGGATCGCCTCATTGACCCGGTTGGCCTCATCCACGCCGCCGATCTGCGTCAGTTCCATTTCCGCCTGGGCGCCTTCCGCAAGAAAGACCTTCGTCGTCGGGTTCAGGGTGCGCCGCCCCCGGCCCGGCCCGGTGGCGAAATGCTTTTCCACATAGGTAACCTTCGCCTTCCGGCCCACCTGAAATTCATGGATGCCCGCATGGCCCTCCGGTTCCAGGCCGCCGCAATGGATGCCGCAACCGGCGATGATGGTCACATCAGACCCCTCGCCGATGATGAAGTTGTTGTAAACCACGTCGTAAAGCCCTGCCTGACTGAGAATCACGGGGATGTGAACCGACTCGTTGACCGTCCCCGGCTTGATAGTCACGATGATGCCCGTGCCGTCGGCATTCGTTTCAATATTGATGTTAGCCGACACATCCCGGGCAAGCAATTTCCCGTTTTTCCGGATGTTATAGGCCCCTTTGGGGATCCCCTCAAGGTCCGCAACCGTTCTCAGCAGTTTTTTATCTAAAGCATCTAACATCGTCTATGCTCCCGCAAGCTTTGTAATTGCAAATACTCAGGTCTGTCAACAGAGGCAGGGCGCCTTCAAGCTGGCCCATGTAAGCCAACTGCCCCTGATTCATGAGCAGGACAATATCCGCTGCTTCCAGAAAGGCGCGGTTGTGGCTGACCACGACCGTCGTTGTATGGTTTTCATCCCGCTCTCGCTTCAGAAGCTTGACCATGGGGCCAATGGTCCAGAGATCGATCCCCGTATCCGGCTCATCATAGATGGCCAGTTTGGGGCTCCGGGCGATGGTGGTGGCCAGTTCGATTTTCTTGATTTCGCCACCCGAAAGCTTGGTATCCACAGGCTGGTCCAGGAAGGAAAGGGAACAGATGCCGACACGCCGGAGGAGCGCCAGCAGTGTTGCCTCGTCATCGGTACCGGCAGCAATGGCCAGGAGATCCCGAAAGGTAATCCCCTTGAACCGCGCCGGCTGTTGGAAACTGTAACTGATGCCTGCCTTGGCCCGCTCGGTGATGGAAAGTCCGGTTATATTATTTCCATCGAACAGGATCTCCCCGGAGGTAATCGGATTAATGCCCATGATTAATTTGGCCAGGGTGGTTTTCCCACTGCCGTTGGGACCCGTTACGGCATAAAACTTCCCTTTTTCAAAGGCAAAGTTGACGCCATTGATGATGGTCCGCATGGACGTACCGCCGTTCCCGTCCGTAACGGGCACGGAAAAAAACAAATCTTTGAGTTCCAGCATATGCAACCCCTTATAACAATAACATATATGCGTATTTAAGGCATGCAGATGGATTGAATCCATCCTCCTTCGGAAATACCCTCATTATTGAAATTCCCGTGAATGTCAATAAATATCTATTCCTCGACAATATGACGTTTGACGACAGGCACGCCGTGACAGAGCGTATCCCCCACGGGGCAGCGTTTTTGCACTAAATCCACAAACCGGTCAATTTCTTCTGCTGTCGCATTCGCCTTGATATAGACGGTCACCCGGACCTGCTGAAACCCCGGACAAACGCCCTCGGCGCCTTTCATAAATCCTGCCGGGTCAAGATCGCCTTCCAGCGCCACCCGATAGTCCTGCAAATCAAACCTCTGTGAACGGGCCAGGAATCTGGCTGTGATGCATTGACAGGCCCCCAGGGCGCAGAGCAGCATTTCCACCGGATTCATGCCCGTGTCGGTCCCCCGCATGCTGGCGGGTTCATCGGCGATGATTGTAAACTTTCCGGCAGTATTCTCCACGGCGAACCCGCTTTTTAGGACCGATTCCGCTTTCAACGTATAAATTCCCACTATTCCTCCTGTTTAAGTACTTTGCATAACCGGTGAAAAATCTCCTATCAGCTTCCTTATCTGGGGGGCCGGCTACAGGTAGGACCGCCCTCCCCGATAGTGCTTCCGGTAATAGACATGAGACAAGCTATCCGTGCGGACCGTCTTGCCCTTGCGGGGTGCATGAATAAATTGCCCGCCTCCGGTATAGATACCTACATGGGAGATCTTGCTGTTTCCGGACGTTGAAAAAAACACGACATCGCCCTTTGCAAGGTTGTTTTGCTCAACCGGAGCGCCCACTTCAAATTGTTCACGCGACGTGCGGGGCAAATCGAGACCGTTCAGCTGGTAGACCGCCGCAGTCAGCCCGCTGCAATCAAAACCTGCCTCCGGAGAGGCCCCCCCCCAGAGGTAGGGAACACCGATAAAACGTCCCGCTGTCTTGATCAATTCCTCCCGGAGATAGGCGTCACCGTACTGTTCCCTCCTGGCGACGGTGTATTCACCGGGACTGACAATATAGTACGCATCAATCACACCGACGGCCTGCAGCAATTCTGCCCGCTCCCGGGCCTCCTCCCGGGACGGGAAATTGCCGAATTGCACCTTGAAGAGCCCTTTCTCTGCGACAAAATAGGTGGCATTCAAGCCGCCCGACTGCAGCATTTCGGCAAGCCGCTCCGCATTTTCCGCCTTAGAGAAAGCGCCGGCCTGAATACTATAGCCCAACCGGGCCAGTTCTCCCTTCGCCCGCGGAACGGTGGTCTTCTCCTTCGCCTTTTTCAGGGGAGGGCGTGGATGGTCACCGCTCCTTGTGGCGCAACCGGCAATAAGGAAAAGGCTCGTCAGGATCAGAAACAAGGTTCGGCCCAAGGTTACAGTCTTCATCATCACATGCTCACTGGCGTCGCTTCTTCAGCAAAATGCAGACACAGCCTCAAGTCAATCATCACGCACACACAAAGGGCTCAGCCATCGAGTACCACCCGGATCTCTTTGGAGAAGATCTCTTCCCGACACGGCGCAGGATCAGGCCTACACGGGCGAGATGCCGCCTGATGCCCATGCTGCGGCGTGAATATAAAGGGAAGACCCTGATGTGTCAAGGGGATTTGGCTGAAAGGCAAGGCCTGCAACGATTTGTTTGATGATCGTTCATCGATCATTGACTTTGCCTTTGAATCGTCATAAGCTTCGGCCCACTTTGCAAGGAGCATGGGGCTCAGGCCGCAAGGCCTGAACCTCATTGGGATAAATGGGACGGATCAGAAACATCTACTGGGGATGGTTTGTTGTTGCAGGCGCCTTTCTTGTGTTGAGCATCAATTACGGGTCGCGCTATTGCTTCGGTATTTTTGTAAAACCCATGTCGGCTGATTATCAGTGGTCACGGTCTGTCATTTCCCTGGGCGCTTCCATCAACATGCTCGTCTATTCCGCCTGCGCCATTTACATCGGCCGTCTGCTGGATAAAATGGCGCCACGCTGGATCATCACCACGGGCGCCTTCCTCGCAGCCCTCAGTCTTATTCTCACCAGCTTCGTCAAAACCCCTCTTCAATTCTACCTGGTCTATGGCCTGCTGCTTGGAGCGGGTTCCGCCTGCATGGGGGTGGTGGTCTGCAACCCCTCAGTGGGAAAGTGGTTCATCCGCAAACGGGGGCTGGCGATCGGAATTACCACCATGGGCATCAGTTTTGGTACGATTCTCCTGACGCCCATCGCCGGTTTCCTGGTGAAGGATTATGGCTGGCAAAGCGGCTTTTTCTTCCTTGGTGCCGTCACCTTCATCATTGGCGTGCCCCTGTCCCAGCTTTTATTGGGAAAAACCCATCCTGAAGCCTACGGATGGCTGCCGGACGGGGAAAGAAACCCTGCCCTGGTGATAAAAATCCCGGCGGAGCAGCATCAACCGGTAAAACTCCCGATCAACCTGATCCTGAGAGACACCCGTTTCTGGATTTTAGGCGGATGTTACAGCCTGGTCGTGATGGCCATGATGACCGTCTTTGTCCACCAGGTCGCCTACGCCCTGGATAACCACATTGAGAAGATAGCCGCAGCCTCGTCTTTGGGTGCGCTGGGCCTGGCGGGATTCTGCGGTCAGTTTTTTTTCGGATGGTTGTCCGATCGCCTCAGGGACGCCAAATATGCGGCTGCCCTGGGCATGGTGATCATGGCCGTGGGGATGATCATCTTGCTGAATGCGACGACGCCCAAAAGCCTCTACCTTTATGCCCTGGTCTTCGGTTTCGGCTACGGGTCCGTCGCCCCGATGATGCCCATCCTGGCCGCCGACCGTTTTGGCCGTCATGTGATGGGATCGGTTTACGGCCTATTGACGTTCCTGATCGGCATTGGCGGGGCGGCGGGTCCCCTGCTGGGCGGGATGATTTATGATGCCCTGGGATCTTACACCTATGTCTGGCAGTTGAACATGGTGACACTGGCCTTTGTTGCCCTGGTGATTCTGACGCTGAAGAAAGGCCGCCCCACTTCCACCTGAGTTACTTTTCAATGATCATCTCAGTGCCACCCATGGGCCAAAATAAAATTGACACAAGCCGCTGAATCGTCCATAATTCCTCCGCAATGCTCCTTTGGCATAAGATCCAACCATAAAAAAAACGAGCAAAGCAGTATAGAACGATGCCTTCGGAAGATAGCCCGAGAGGAGCCTGATGAACCTTTTTATTGATATTAATTGCGATATGGGCGAGTCTTTCGGGGCGTACACCCTGGGCCGGGATGAAGAGGTGATCCGTTCCATTTCCTCGGCCAATATCGCCTGCGGCTTTCACGCCTCGGACCCCATGGTCATGGATCGGACCGTACGTCTGTGCCGCGACCACAAGGTCAGCGTCGGGGCCCACCCCGGCTATCCCGATCTGCTGGGATTCGGCCGACGGTTGTTGGATATCAGCTCCGCAGAGCTGAACCATTATGTCGTCTATCAGGTCGGCGCCCTCCGGGGTTTTTTGTCCCTCCACGGCCTTCCTCTACAGCACATCAAGCTCCACGGCGCCCTCTACAATGACCTCGTCAGCAAACCGGACCTGTTCCTTCAGCTTGTCCGCCAGGTGAGCAAAGCCTTCGGCGACCCCGTCTTTCTGACGCTCGCCACGAAACAGGCCTTTCTGCTGAAGGAAAAGGCCCGCCGGGAGGGGCTGCGCATCGCCCTGGAGGCCTTTCCCGACCGTCAGTACACCGATGAAGGGGA
>JAPLJM010000305.1 GCA_026388595.1 Deltaproteobacteria bacterium | reverse complement strand
ACGCCTTCGATTAAAAATATCATTCGCGAAAACAAACTGAACCAGCTCAACAGCGTCATCCAAATGTCGAAAAACGAAGGGATGTACACGGCTGATCAATACCTTGGCGTTTATCTTGAGGGCCGCAAAAACTTTATGCCCTACTCCCGGATTTTCCGTGCCTCCGTGGAAGATTCGACGGATATCCTGTACAAGTCGCCCCTGACGGCCGACAAACGTGAAGTGGCGCCCCTTGACACAAGAAAACGCAAGGCCAGGACGGAGACGGAGCCCATTATTATCCGGTCCGACTACAGCGGCCCGGAAGTGGAACACATGCTGACCATAGATGAAGATGAATCGCTCCAGGATCTTCTGAAAAAAATGGATAAATAGGAGATGGCACGATGAAAAATGATGATCACAGGTCCTTCGCGCGCACAAACACATTATTGCCTTTCCGGGTCCGGCGCTTGTCATCTGATGAATGCGATAATCTGGACTGCAGGTTGATCTTGGGCGGCGTTGTCTTCGAGGATGCACCGCCGCCCGCGGTGGCGGATGAACGCCTTCGCCAATGGCTCAATATGCTCAATACCAAGCTGGACTACCTGATCAGCATGACCGTTCCGGAGAGGGAAGGCTTCGTTTCCGTAAAATTCGAGCCGCTTAATATCAGCGGCAGCGGCATGGCTATGGTTACGCAGGAGCCCGTCAATGAAGGGGATGTCCTCGAAATCAGGATCGTGCTCCAGGTCTATCCGGCAAAAATTCTGTATTTGCACGGAGAGGTTGTCCACGTTGATCCCGTGCCGGGCAAATCCAAAAGATACAACGTTGGATTGAAGTTTTTGAACATCACCGAAGATGTCAGGGATGAGATTCTCAAATTTGATTTCAGGAAGCACCGGGAAAGGCTCATCAAGATCAGGAGTATCTGAACACCCCGGAACCGGGAAAGACGGGTGTGGTGCTATTTCGTGCTGATGCCGACTTCTTTGATAAAGGATTTCAACTGCGCTTTTTCCAGGACGCCCATCCATTTGAACTTGACGCCCCGGCGCCGGAAGGGCTCCGATGTTTGCAGGGATTCGGAGGTCGGCTTGTCGGAAACCGTGTCGAAATGTACTTTCGCCAAACCCGGCGCCTCGGCGAGCACTTTCAAGGCGCCCGATTCCTCGAGCTCTTCCGGAGATCCCCTGTAGATGAAAGCTGCGCCGCCCAGGCTGATGTCTATGAGCTGGACTCTCTGTTCCTGATCGGTGCCGGGCAAGACGAGCACAACGGTGCCGCTCCGAACGGCGAAACGCTGGTTTAACCGGGGCTTGAATAACATTCTGCAGTAGTTGAAGATGTTTGCCATAATCCGGTTTCCTTTCCGCATGAAGCGGGAGAAATCAGCAAAGACCCGAATCCTTCCAAAGCTTGCGGCCATCCCGAAACCTTGGAACAAAGAGCTACAGTTATGTATGACTGCTATTCTATATCTGATAGCCCACGTGTGTCAAGAAAATTTCGATTATCCTCTCCTTTTTTGCCGCGCAGGCGGTGATCCCTCCATCCACTGCTTGATGCGGTTGGCGTCGCCGAAACGGGTCAGCTTGCCCTGGGCGTCGAGCAGCACAATCAAAACGGGGCGCCGGGCCACCTGGGCCTGCATCACCAGGCATCGTCCCGCCTCATCGATAAAGCCCGTTTTGGATAGGCCAATCTGCCAGCGGGGGCTTCGGATCAGGCGATTGGTGTTACGGAAGGCCAGGTTGCGGCGGCCTGTATGGATGGCGGCCTTTTCGCGGGTTGAGAATTCCCGGATAAGCGGATACTGGTAGGCGGCGTTTACCATCCGTGCCAGGTCCCGGGCGGAGGAGACGTTGCCGCTGGAGAGCCCGGCGGTATCCTTGAAGCTCGTCTTGGTGAGCCCCAGTGACTGGGCCTTGGTGTTCATGGCGGCAACGAAGGCGCCGAGGCCGCCCGGATACGTCCGCCCCAGCGCGTAAGCAGCGCGGTTCTCTGACGCCATCAGAGCGAGCAGCAGGGCCTCCTCGCGCGTGAGGCGCATACCCACCGGCAGGCGGGAGCGGCTGTGGCGAAGGGTGTCCACATCCTGGGCGGTAATGGTGATCGATTCCTGCAGATCCGGGCGGGCATCCAGCACGACCATCGCGGTCATGAGCTTGGTGATGGAGGCAATGGGCAATACCGCCTCCGCCTGTTTCTGAACCAGACACTCACCGGTCCGCTGATCCTCCACCAATGCTGAGGCGGAATGCAGCACGAGCCTCTGGGGAGCCCGGGCGGCATCCAGGGACGAATAGTGCCTGTGGGCAGCCGGGGATCTCGACGATTTTGCAAAGCCTGCAGTCACCTGGACCGTCAGCATGCCCCCGCACAGAAGGACCCCCAGGATCGCCATGCCATATCTACGTGTCATGTTCCCTCTCAATCATCATTCGCTCAACCTTGCACAGTTCTCAGAATTCGTCAATGAACAAGAAAAGAATGTGTTTCGCTGATTCCGAATTGACACAAGTACAAGCTTGTTCTATAGGGTAATGCGAATTGAAAAGGAATGACGATCGAAATGGTGTTCAACAAAGACAAGAAGAGCCTCGCCCAAGACCCGGCCCAGGGGCTGTCCGGCCCCTTATGGACCAGGCCATTTGCCGCTTTTGGCAGGATAGGGGTCAGTTGGGTCAACCATTTAGGCGCCTCGGCCATTTTCCTGATTTTGGCCTGCCTGAAGGTTCTGCACCCTAAACAATGGGCCAAGATCATTCAGCAAATCTATTATATCGGGGCAAGGTCCACGATGATCATCATGCTCGTCGGCCTGTTTACGGGCATGGTTCTGGGCCTTCAATCCTACCATGCCCTGGTTAAATTCGG
>JAPLJM010000134.1 GCA_026388595.1 Deltaproteobacteria bacterium | reverse complement strand
GGGCTGCTTTGGGCGCCCCTGGTCTTTCTGATGATGTATAACCCTGTCCCTTTTTATGTCCGCCTGAAAGGGTTCATCGAAGGATACCGCCGGGGCAGTCGTGGCATTGATTTTATTGGCGGGCTGAATCTACCGGATCTTGCAGGCAAGATCCGCTGGGCATCTGTCCTGCTGCTCGCAATATTGGCGGTGCCGTTATCACAGCGTGCCGGGCATGCGTATGCGGTCATTCCGGATCTCCTGATGGGATTCGTTTTTTTGGGTGTTATTCTTGTCTGCTTCTGGATGCTCACGAGGGGGGGCTCGGCCATGACAATCTTATATGGGACGGTTGCACTTTTTCTGTTGTTATCTTTCTGACATGGAACAAATCAAGACTTTTGAAATAAAAAATAAACTGGGCATGCATGCACGTGTAGCAGCGAAACTGGTCAAGGTGGCGACAAGGTTCAAATCCAGAATCTATTTTGAGAAAGACGGCCAGGAAGTGAACGGCAAAAGCCTGTTGGGGATCCTGACCCTCGCCTGCCCGAAGGGGAGTCGCCTCATTGTTCGTGCCGAGGGGATGGACGCGCCTGAGGCAATGGCTGCCCTGGGACAGTTGATTGAGAGCAAATTTGACGAAGAATAGCAAAGCCACAAACAATCTGAATCGATCATGGATACGCTGAAAAAAACTTTTGTTTTAAAGGGCACGGCTGTCTCTCCGGGGATGGTGATCGGGAAAGCCTACCTCTTCGATCGTCTGGATGCCCAGATTTCCTACTACAAATTGGATGATCCCCTCCTCATCATCAAGGAGATCAAACGCCTGCGAACTGCCCTCTTGGAGTCGGAAAAGCAGCTCCTGGAAGTCAAGAAAAAATTAAGCCATCTGAAGGTAACGGAACCTCTTTATATCATTGATGTGCAAATCATGATCCTCAAGGATCGGAGGTTGCAGAGCCGCACCATCCGTTATATCCGCAAGATGGGCGTCAATGCCGAGTGGGCTGTCCGGATGACGGTCGATAAGTACCGGGAAATATTTGACAAGATTGAAGACGAGTACCTGAAGGGACGGTTCAGCGATATCCGTAACGTCGGGCAGATGATTCTCCGGAATCTTGGCGGAGAGCGGCGCCAAGTCATCTCGGACATCGGTGAAGGCGTTATTATCATCTCTTCCGATCTTTCCCCTGCCGATACGGCCCAGATGAAAATTGAAAAAGTGCGGGGATTTGCAACGGACATCGGCGGCAAGACGTCCCATACGGCGATCGTGGCTCGATCCCTTGAAATCCCCGCTGTCGTAGGACTGGAAAGTATTACCCGCCGTGTGCGGACCAGCGACACCCTTATCATTGACGGTTCGGCCGGGCTGGTTATTGTCAACCCCGATCCCGAAATGATCCGGCGTTATGAAGACAAAAAGAGGCATTTTGAGGAAGCCAAAGCAATATCCCTGAAGGATGCTGCACTACCTGCCGTTACCCGGGATGACTATCACGTATCAATCGGTGGAAACATTGAATTCATTGAAGAAATTCCATCAGCCATCACCCATGGCGCCGATGGGATCGGGCTTTACCGTACCGAATTTATCTACATCAACCGGGAGCATCTGCCCACGGAAGAGGATCACTTCGCCAACTATAAACGGGTCGTGGAGACGGAAAAATTGGCCTGGTCCACTATCCGGACCTTCGATCTCGGCGGCGACAAGTTTCTTTCCGATCCGAAGCTGGCCAAGGAAATGAATCCCCAGATGGGACTGCGTGCGATCCGCTTTTGCCTCAAGGAAGTGGAGCTGTTCAAGATTCAGTTGCGTGCCATGATCCGTGCCAGCGCCTTTGGAAGAATTCGGATCCTGTTTCCCATGATTTCGGGTATTGAGGAGATTCGGGAGGCGAAAAGAATTTTATTTGAAGTGAGAAATGATCTGCTGGCTCAGGGCGTCGCCTTCAATGATCATATTGAGATCGGCGTCATGATTGAGGTTCCCTCAGCCGTCGTCATTGCCGATAAGCTGGCCCGGGAAGTTGATTTTTTCAGTATCGGGACGAATGATCTGATTCAGTATGCCTTGGCGATCGACCGTGTTAACGAGCGGGTCACTTACCTCTATGAGCCGCTGCACCCGGCGGTTTTGCGGCTCATCCGGCACGTGGTGAAAACCGGCCATCGCGCAGGTATCCGCGTGGCCATGTGCGGTGAAATGGCCGGTGAGCCCGCCTATACAATGATCCTCCTGGGCCTGGAGCTGGATGAACTCAGTATGAATCCCCTGGCAATTCCCCGGGTCAAAGAGATCATTCGTGGATCGACCATGAAAGAATCAAGGGCCTTGCTGAAGAAGGTCATGACTTTTTCCTCTGCTGTGGAAATCAGGGAATATGTGGAGCAGACGATGCGGGAGAGATTTCCCGAAGAATTTCAAATAAACGAGCAGTGAGAATGGAACCGCATGAAGTCAATGCAATCAAGCGATCCGTCACAAATGAAAGATAAAAATGCCTTTTACGCGGAATGCCTCTATGAACAGGATAATTTCCCGCTCTACTGGCTTGTGGAGAAAGTGCTGTCCAAAGTACAGTTGGCCGATCAATATGTGGAGCAACTGAAAAATCTGGCAAATACAGGCGTCGTTGTTTATGCCCTCAAGCAGAAAAGCCAGTTGAACAGTCTGATTATCCGGGAGCTGTCTGCACGCAAGGGGATCCCCCGGCCGGTTTATTCCCACAATGTTAATATGATATTTTGGCAGCCTTTTTCAAATGCCCTGAAAGTGATCAAGTCCTTTCTGTCACATCTTGTGTTTAAAAGAACAATCCTGAGCCCAAATAAAAACAATTATCTGAAGAATATTGTCCATGGGCGGCAGAGCGCCATCATCCATCTGGGTGGCTCGGAATTCATCGAAGACGAGTATGCCGATGCGGCAATCATGCAACTGCTCGATGCCCAGAAAGATCTTGACCTTCCCATCTATATTGTTCCCCAGTTGATCACCTATGGCAGGCGACGGGAAAAGGAAGATGAGAATCTCGTCAATATCCTGTTCGGCCAGTCCGATCATACCAGCGCGCTGCAGCGCATCATCACCTTCCTCAGGTATGCCAACAAGGCCATCGTAATCTCGGCAGAGGCCATCAATCTGTCTGAATTTATGACAGAAAACAAGAATCTTTATCCGGGTGAAATGATGCAGCGCCTGCGGGGGGAATTGCTCGACCGGATTGATGACGAAAAAGCAACGATCGTCGGACCGGCGTTGAAATCCAGGGATGAGCTGATCGGTATGGTGCTGAATGACCGGGACCTCATCCGGTATATGGAAAGCATGGCAGCCGGTGGCAAAACAAGTTATCCGCGGATCCTCAAGGAAACCAGGAAATATCTTCATGAGATTGCATCGAACTACAATGAGATGTTCATTGAGATCTGGGATAAAGTGCTCACCTGGTTGTGGAACAACATCTATGACGGGGTGGTGGTGGATCAGGAGGGGATGGTCAAAATCCGGAATATATCGAAAAAGATGCCATTTGTGATCATTCCCTGCCACCGCAGTCACATCGACTATCTCCTGCTCGCCTATGTCTTTTACAAGCATAACATGCAGTTGCCCTTCATTGCAGCCGGAACCAACATGTCTTTCTTTCCCATGGGCTACATCTTCCGGAGATCGGGGGCGTTCTTCATGCGCCGCAGTTTCAAGGGCAATCCCCTGTATGGGGAAGTCTTTGCAAAATACCTGAAGGTTCTGCTCAGGGAAGGGCTCCCGCTGGAATTTTTTATTGAAGGCGGCAGAAGCCGCACGGGGAAGATGATCATGCCGAAATACGGGCTTTTATCCATGATTATCCAGGCCTATCAGGAAGGTGCCTGCGACGACCTGGCGTTGATTCCCGTTTACATCGGCTATGACCGCGTGATTGAGGAGAAATCCTATCTGAAGGAGCTGGGCGGGGCGCCGAAAGAAAAAGAAAAAACCACAGACCTGATCAAAAGCTCGAAAGTCCTGCGCAAGCGTTACGGCAGGGTCTATGTGAACATCGGTGAGCCCCTTCAGATGAAGTCCTATCTAACCAGTCAGGAAAAGAAGTACGAGGATATGACGCTTGCGGACCGGCAAAGCCTTTATCGCAAAATCGGCGATGAAATCGTCCTGGAAATCAGCAAAGTTTCCGTTGTTACCCCCTATGCGCTGATTTCCGCCGGCCTGCTCAGCCATGACCGGCGGGGGATGTCCAATAACGATTTGATGAATGTTCTAAACAGCTTCTATGATTATTTGGCCTATCGGCAGATCCGGCTGGCGGTGACACTGGCCAATCGGAGAAAGGCCATACGAGACGCCCTGAGTTTGTTTGATCAAAGCGGACTGATCTCCCGGATGGGGACGGAAGATGAAGGGGAAGACGAATTCGAGGAAATCGTGTATTCTCTGGAAGATGACAAGCGCATGAACCTTGAATATTACAAAAACAATATCCTTCATTATTTCCTGCCTGTCAGTTTTGTGGCCACGTCCATTCTCTCAAATAACAATGATATGATTGCGCTCACGCAGATCATGGAAGACTATCGTTTTTTTAAAAAATTATTCTTTCATGAGTTTATTTTTGACGATAAAAAAGATGATCTGGATGAGGTAAATAATATCCTTACCTATCTGCACAACCGGGGGATGATTGTCGGTGAGGAACGCAATGAGCAGGCCTGGATCGAAGTCAAAGGCAAGGGGCGGACACACCTGACACCTTTTGCCGGTCTGATCAGTAACTACATTGAATCCTGCTGGGTGGTGATTCGCGGCTGTTCCTATCTTTGCAAAGAACCCCTGCCGGAAAAAGATTTAATCAAGAAGATCCAGGGGCTCGGCGCCAAGATGTACCGTAAAGGAGAAATACGAAGGGCTGAGGCCTTGTCCCAGTCCAACTTTGAGAACGCCCTGCACTTCCTTCAGGATTCCGGTATCCTCCTGGTGACGGAAATCAGGGAAAAGAGTGAGAAAAAACCTGTCAACCGTTATGCCTTGACGGAAGTGAAATCTCCCATGGAATCCCTGCGCCGTCGCCTGTTCAAATTTCTGTAACGGGTCAGTCGTGACGGGCTCGTAAAAAGCAGTAAAAAACCGTATCAACGAATACTGTACAAGGCGCCTTTTCCCCGGTAGACTGCCGCATCGCCCAGTTCCTCTTCGATTCTCAGCAACTGGTTGTATTTGGCCAGGCGTTCGCTCCTCGACAGGGAGCCGCTTTTGATCTGACCGCAATTGGCCCCCACGGCAACATCCGCCATGGTTGTGTCTTCCGTTTCACCAGACCGGTGGGAAATGACTGTCGTGTAACCTGCCTCTTTCGCTGTCTGAATCGTCTCCAGCGTTTCCGTCAGGGTGCCGATCTGATTGAGTTTGATCAGGATAGAATTGGCAATCCCCAGCGAGATTCCCTTTTCCAGCCGCCTCTTGTTCGTCACGAAAATATCGTCTCCCACGATCTGAACCTTGGATCCCAGGGCGTCCGTCAACAGCTTCCAGCCGTCCCAGTCGTCCTCCGCCAAGCCGTCTTCAATCGAAATAATCGGATATTTATTCACAAGACCTTCATAGAAACGGACCATCTCCGCCGCTGTCTTTTTCGGTTTTTTTTCTGCCGCCAGAATGTATTTCCCGTCCTGATAAAAAGCGCTGGCCGCCGAATCGAGAGCGATATAGATGTCGCTTCCCGGTTTGTATTTCGCCTTCTGAATGGCTTCCATGATCACACTCAGGGCTTCCTCGTTGGATTTCAGGTTCGGTGCGAACCCGCCTTCATCACCCACGGAGGAGCTATATCCCTTGCCCTTCAAGACGGCCTTCAGGGCGTGAAACACCTCGGCGCTCCAGCGGAGACCTTCCTTAAAGGTCGGCGCTCCCACGGGCATGATCATGAACTCCTGAATATCGACGTTGTTATCGGCATGCTGCCCGCCATTCAGGATGTTCATCATGGGAACGGGAATGTCTTTGGCCATAACACCGCCGATATACCGGTATAGCGGCAATTCAAGCACCGCAGCGCCGGCCCGGGCGCAGGCCAGGGAGACACTCAGGATGGCATTGGCGCCAAGCAGGCCTTTATTGGCCGTTCCATCCATTTGGATCATGGCATTATCGATATCTCTCTGGTTCAGGCAATCCATCCCGATGATTTCCGGCCCGATTTTATCGACCACATTGGCGACCGCCTTTTTCACGCCCTTTCCGAGATAGCGCTTCTTGTCGCCGTCCCTGAGTTCGAGCATTTCATGTTCACCGGTGGAAGCGCCGGAGGGAACGGCCGCCCGGCCTGTGATTCCGGAGACCATGGTTACTTCGGTTTCGATGGTGGGATTGCCCCTTGAATCGAGTATTTCTCTGGCATGGATATGAATAATTTCCGTCATAGGATGTCCTCCCTGTAGCTGGT
>JAPLJM010000216.1 GCA_026388595.1 Deltaproteobacteria bacterium | reverse complement strand
TGCGGGAGGTTACGAAATGATAACCGCCGGTCAGCCGGCGACGGTCGCGGAGAGGCAGCTTCAGCCGTGACAAATCACAAGGTTTTCCCCGTTCGTTATGGATGAATTTCCCGTCCCGCCTGTACGACAGGGACGGAATCTCCTCGAGACGGTCCATCCCTTCCAGGGCGTTGACAAGCCTCCGAAAGGTTTCCTCCCCTTCTCCCCGGATCATGAAATCGATCCCCTGAGCGACCGGCGATCCGGCCGTTTCCTCGCTCATCAACGTGGCATGATAGCCGCCGACGGCGATTTGGACCGAGGGGAGCAGGCTCTTAATGAGCCGGACAATGCGCAGGCAGGTGTCGAACTGCCAGGTCATGGCCGATAATCCGACAAGATCAGGCTTGAGCCGCGTCAGTTGCGACGTCAGATAAGAGCGGATGCTGCGCCGCTTCCGGACCAGATCGATCAGATAAACGTCATGCCCTGCGTCGATGTTTCCGCCCACACAGGCAATGCCGTGATTCGGAAGATGGACGGCCATATCGTGGATGAAAATCGGGGCAACGTCGGGCATGGAAATCAGGACCACTTTCATGGACGCTGCTCCTGGCGGTTCTCCATCAACGCCCGGACATCCGCCATCAGGTCGGAGAGCGAAAAATCTTCGCTCTCATAGTCCGGTGTGATCCTGGCAAGGATCGACACGTCAATGGTGTTGGAAATACAGGTGTTGAATAAAAGACGATCCGGCGGAAACAGCCGGTCTGTGTTACGGATCAGGAGGACGGTGATCGGCGCTTTGCAGCGCCGGGCAATCGTAAAGATGCCCTTGCTGAAGGGGCCGATCCGGCCGTTGCGGCTCCGGTGGGCCTCGGGAAATACGAACAGATTGCCGCCTGCGGCAATATAGTCGCCCATGGCCTCCACGCGATCGATCATCATGGGAGAGAATTCACCGCCTGTCGTGGACGGCAGATAACCGGAGGTCTTCAGAAGCCACCCGAACACCGGATATGAGAAAAAATCGCTCTTCACGATCGTTTTCTGCCGGGCAAAAAGCGAGACCAGCAGAATGGGATCGAGGTAAGACAGATGATTGCTGACAATCACAGAAGAACGGATCTCGCGGATCTCTTGCTGAACCTGCCAGCTGAGGCCGGGCGTGAACAGACGCAACAGCAGAAAAAAGCCCCGATGGAAAAGGTGATTCAACCGCTGAAAGGCCGATTCACGGTTTGCGGCAAAGAAATAAGCAAGCAAGTAGAGCAGGGGGCAAAGCACAAGCCAGCCCGGGATGTAGTAAAGCCAAAGCAGACCCGTCACGATGACGTCCCAAACCGGTTTTACATATCGGAGAAGGGCCGTCATGAGCGCGCTACTCGAATTTTTTAATGAGCAGGCTGGTGTTCACACCGCCGAAGGCAAAATTCTGGACCGCTGCGATTCGGATCCTTTCGGCAATGGGATTTCGCACATGCCGGATCATGGCGCACCGTTCATCCACCTCATCGAGGTTCAGTGTGGGTGCAATCAGCCCTTCTGCGATCATGTAAATCAGCAGGATCGTTTCAATCACCCCGCAGGACGCCATGGTATGTCCCATATAGCTTTTCAGGGCGGTGACGTGGGGGCGGTCGCCGTAAACCCCATGAATGGCCTGCGCTTCGATCACATCCCCCATTTTGGTGGCCGTTGCATGGGCGCTGATCAGATCCACGGCGTCTGCCGGGATGGATGCATCCGCCAGCCCCAGCCGGATCGTCTGCATGATCCCGTTCAGGTTGGGCAGGATCAAGTCGCCGCCGTTATTATTGCAGGCAAACCCGATGACTTCGGCCATGATCGGGGCGCCCCTTTTTTTGGCAAATTCATACTCTTCCAGCATAACCGCTCCGGCGCCTTCTCCCACCACCAACCCGTCCCGGTTCACATCGAAAGGGCGGGGTGTGAGCTGCGGGGTGTCATTGAAAGCCGTGGAACAGGCAAGCAGATTGTCAAAGACCGCCACGGTGGTGGTATCATATTCGTCGGCGCCGCCGCAGAGCATGGCATCCTGCAGACCGAATTTGACGGACTCATAGCCATAGCCGATGGACTGGCTGCTGGTTGTGCATGCGGTGGAGGATGAGATCACCCGGCCGGTGATGCCGAACATCTTGGTGATATTCACGGCCGTGGTGTGGACCATGGATTTCAGATAATCTACGGCGCCGATGGCTGTGTATTCGGACCGGTCGCCGCTGAAAAAGGACTTGTAAATGCTTCGCTGGACCGTCGGGCTCCCATGGGTGGAGCCGAAGGCCACCCCCAGCCGCCCCGAAACGACAAAATCGTTGTCCAGACCGGCCATCTCCATGACTTCTTTGGCCACCTGGCAGGCGTAATAGGCCACCGGGCCCATGGTTTTCCGGTAAAGACGTTTGAAATCATAGAGAACCGGATAGTCAACTGTGCCAAATACCCTGGAGTGGATATAGCGGGTCAGCAGTTCGTCATCCCGCAGGGGTTTGACGCCCGATTTCCCATGAGTCAGGCTGTGCAGGATATCCTGCCGGCCGTGACCGATCGGCGTGATCGCGGAAGCCGCCGTGATAACCACCCGTCTGTGCATATCAGCCTTCCGAAAAGAGTTGTCTCTTTTTAGCCAGCGCTTCCACGTAATCAAAAATCTGGCGTAGCGTGCGGATCTCCATGGCCAGCTTTTTTTCCGCCTGGGTCAACTCCGACCCTAAATATTTTTCGATGGCAACGAGAAGTTCAATGGCATCGATACTGTCGAACTGATGCTTGTCTCTCAGATGATCATCCGGATTTGGTTGGTCGATTTCAAAACCTTCCCGGAAAATCCGAAGAATTTCTGTCTCGATATCTGTTCTTGTCATGAATGCCTTATCATATAGAAGTTATTTATATTGCTGATAAAAAAGCCTTATGAAAATCGGCATCCTTCAGCAGGGCCGTGACTGATTCATCAACCATCCTGTAGGCGCCCTGCTCAAGTTCGGCGGCATCCTTTGAGGCGACGGGTTCCATCCTGATGAGCATGACCTTCTGGAATAGCCGGACGTCGTCTCTTCTCAAAACCGCTTCAAAATGGAATTTCCGGTCACTGATGGCATTAAATCTGACCTGGATGATGGGCACCCGGGCCGAAGCGCCTTTTTCCCAGACCGTCATGCCGGCGCGTTCAAATGCTTTTTTAAAACAAGACCATAAATAGGCCTCCAGGGTGACAGGCGCCGGGTCATAGGCATCGCGACCATTTTCACTGCGATACACAAAGTCGCCCGCATTGCTGTCATGATTTGCAATGGTGAATAAATAGAGCTGTTTTCCTTTGTAGGAACCAAAATCAGCCGTGGAAAATGCCGGTTGGTAGTGGTCCGGTGCGAGCCGGATCGTTTTACCCGCGCATCCCGAGATCAAAAAGAGTGCCAACCCTGTTACGATGAGGACTATTTTCGATAATTTTCCGATTTTCATGAGCCATTTACAGATGTTTCTTATTAATCCTTCAGCGCTTATTACCTTCAGAGGATTTCTAAAGTCAAGCACGATTAAGACCATTGCCTTGAGGGTTGGTCACTTTTGTTCCGGTTCAAAGTGTTGTTTGGCGGCGAGGAACGACGGCCAGTGCCACAGCAGCCGCCACAGGCTCCAGCGGTGCTCCCAAAGACGGCGCGTGATCTTCCGGCGCCATTGCTTGTCCGTATAAAAACGTTTCACATGGCGGTTATACAATTCATCAAGCCGCTCCCGCGACGAAATCCCCTTCGGGACAAAGACAAAATTCAGACAGTTCATGAGACGCCAATCATCAATCAAAAGACCTTCTTCCCGGATGGTCGCCCAGAGGGGCGCCCCGGGAAAGGGGGTGAATTTCGTCATGTTCATATCGTCCAGCGCCAGGGATATAATAAAATCACTGGTCCTGCTGATGGACGCCTCTGTTTCGCCGGGAAGCCCCATCATGAAAAGGCCCTTGGCCCGGAGGCCGGCCGCCTGGATCCGGTTCACCGTCTCTGTTACTGCCTCCAGGTGGACCCCCGATTTGTGGCGGACCAACAGGTCCGGATCGGCGGATTCAATCCCCAGGGAGACCATCAGACAGCCGGCCTGCTTGAGGTTCCTCAAAAGTTCATCATCCGTCTGTCCCACCCGGACCGCACAGTTGAATTGCAGGTCCAGCGGTCCGGCCGTCAGCAGCTCGCACAATCGTTCAATGCGGGGCCGATGGGCCGTAAAGAGGTCGTCGTAGATATTGATGTGCCGTATGCCGAAACGGCTGTGCAGGTGCTTCATGTGCTCGTAGATGTATTCGGCGGAGTTATAACGATAGGTTCGTTTAAAGACGGACCGGTCGCAGTAGGAGCACTGGTATGGGCATCCCCGGCTTGTGACCATGGTGGCGCCGGGCGCATGGATATAGCTGAACAGGGGAAGGTGATATTCTTCCGGAAATCCAGCCAGCCCTTCGTAGTCCGGGAAAGGAAGGTCGTCCAGATCGCTGAGCGGCGTCCGGGGGGGATTGGTGACAATCTGATCGCCGTCCCGCCACACGAGGCCGTCAATGGATTGGAGGTCCAGGCCGGCGGCCAGCTCGGACAGGGCCTCTTCGCCCTCTCCCTGGCAGAGAATATCAATATCCGGGAAGTCCGCTAAAAGTTCGGCGCCCAGGGCGGAGACGTGCACCCCGCCAAAAACGATCTTCACCCCGGGATTTGATTGCTTGATGCACCGGGCAAGCGCATACCCATCCAGAAAGCTGGAGGTCGTTGTGGAAAAGCCCACCAGCTCCGGCTGGTGGTTCAGAATCGTTCTGGCATTCGCCTCCGGGCTCGTAGCCGCCCGCGGACCCAGGCAATCATGGAGGAAAACCTGATGCCCCGCCCGTTTCAGATAAGCCGACAGGGAAAGCAGGCCCAGCGGCGCCATCCGGTTGGCCACTGTGGTCATATCCTTCTTCCCGGGAACCCAGTTCGATCCGGCGGGATGGACCAATACAATGCGCATAGGTTTTCCCTGACGACTTCGTAAAGAGGCTAAGCCCTGATCCAGGCAGGCGGTTTCAGCCGGCCGCTGCTCACATCCCGCATGGCCACGCCCAGAATGGCTTCGTGCAGTGCACCGCCAAGGCCGTAGATCCAGAGATTGAAAACCAGCGGCTCTGCATCTCTCCTGACGGGGATGACGCGGACAAAATAGACCTGTCCGGCGACGGTCGGCCTGAATACGAACCGTTTCTCGAAGCCCACGGGAAAGGCAACGAGCCCGGCATATCGCTGTCCCCAGGCGCAGGCGCAGTGGAGGGCGGCATCCATGGTAAAGGGCGAACCCAGGGGACCTGGCGGCTGAGGGTGGACTGTCGCCCTTACCTGGGCCGCGGCGCCATGCGCCGTCAGGCAGAGAATGCCGCCGACATTTTGAAAGGCCGGTCCGAAGGGGACCAGCTCTGCATACAACTGACCGGGCGAAATCTCAAAACAGGCGTCATCCCGCCGGGACGCCGCAGCAAAAGGCAACGGCTCAATATCCGGACGGATTTTCGGAAAACAGACCCTGACATGCTCTTTCATCCGGGTCACACGTCCACTCGGCGAAGGGGTAAGCGTCAACAGGCTGGCGATCAGATTCTCTTTTTCATCGGTCTGTATTTCGGTGACCGCCGCGATGCAGTCATTCCCGTCTTCGATAAAAAGAAAACGGGAAAAGGAGGCGTCCGTCATCCGGCGGACGTCCCGGTCCGGCCATTGAGACTGAACGGAAGCAGCCAGCAGCTGGAGGGCTTCGACGGCCGGTAGAACGGCGCGGCCCTCAAACCGGTGATCCCTGTGATGGGGATCAACCCTGATCTTCATGGACAGCCGGGTTCGTGGCGTCATGACGGGAACATTTTCCACAGGTGAACCGTTTTGGGATCGACAGCCACGGGCATGCCCGCCGCGTTCAGGGCGCAATGCTGCGTGAACCCCCGGCAGATCAACCAGCCGTTTTCAACATGGGTAATCGTGTAATCGAAGCGAAGACGGACCCTTTCCAGTTTCGCCGGCCGGGTATGAACCCAGATGGGATCGTCGTAATACAGCGGTTTGAAAAATGTAATGCCAAGGTCAATGATGGGATAGACATAGCCGCTTTCCTCGATTTCCCGGTACGGATAGGCCGCGTCACGCATGAGGGACGCCCTGCCGAATTCAAAATAGCGCAGATAATTGGCATGATAAACGACGGAGGAGCGGTCCGTATCCGCATAGAGTATCCGGTTTTGACAGCGGTGCCATACGAGCCCCGTGGTCCTGTCCTGCACATAACGATCGTCATGGCTGAATGATTCCGGCTGGAACGGTTTCGGCT
Organism: Deltaproteobacteria bacterium; assembly: GCA_026388595.1. Taxonomy (GTDB): domain Bacteria; phylum Desulfobacterota; class Syntrophia; order Syntrophales; family Fen-1087; genus JAPLJM01. The sequence continues at coordinate 1,296 of JAPLJM010000216.1, read as the reverse complement.
GCACGGTTAGACCCCCCTAAAGATGATACAGCAATTGGTGCCGCCAAAGCCGAAGGCATTGGCCAGCGCAATTTCATGGTGCTGTCGCCGCGCCTGATTGGGAACCACATCCACCCCGTCAAAATGGGGATCAGGAATATGATTGATCGTCGGCAGGAGGATCCCCCGCTGCATGCCTTCGATCGTCAGGGCGCCTTCAATCGCCGCCGCCGCGCCGATGGTATGACCGATCTGGGATTTGTTGGAGGAAATGGGAATTTTTTCAAGCCTCTTTCCGAAAACGGCCCTCAGGCAGGCGATTTCCGTAGCATCTCCCCGCGAGGTGGAGGTGCCGTGGGCATTGACATACTGAATATCGCTCCGGGAGAGCCCGGCGTCTTCAATGGCGTCGTGTATGGCCCGGATGATCGTCTCCTGCTTGGGGGCCGTAAAATGGTAAGCGTCGGAGGTCCAGCCGACGCCGACCACTTCCGCTTTCGGCGTCAGACCATGAGCGGCCACCATTTCTTCTGCGGCAAGCACCAGCACGCCGGCGCCTTCGGAAAGGATAAACCCCTTGCGGTCGATACTGAAGGGTCGCGAAGCCTGGGACGGATCGCCATAGGCGCGGTCTCCGGGAGTGACCTTCAACGTGGCATTCATATTGGCGAATCCATGGATCAGCTCGGGAATGATACAGGTGTCCACGCCGCCGGCAAAGGCGAAATCGCAATCCCCGTCGCGAATCATGCGTGCGCCGATTCCCACGGCATGGTTCCCCGAAGCGCAGGCGCCCTGAGGCGAAAAGATCGGCCCTGTAAACTGCAGGAGGATGCCAGCCTTCCCGGAGGGCAGGTTGGCGCACAGGTTCGGCAGCAGATAGGGACTGACCTTCAAGGGACCTTTATCCCGGAGATTTTCCATGGCCACGCGGAAGGCGTCCGTCCCGTTCAGGGCAGAACCGATCAGGCACGCCGTTCGCGGTCCTGTTTCCTTGTCCATCTGAAGTCCCGAATTTTCAAGGGCCTCCTTGATAACGGCCACGGTGAGAAGGACAAAGTCGGCGTTCCAGTTATAAATTTCCCGCTCATTGGTAAAAGCGAGCGCCTGGGGATCCCAGCCCGGAATCTCGCCCACAACATTGCAGGGCGAATCAACCTGGCAGCGGGTCACCTTTCGGAATCCGGCCTCTCCAAGGACGGCTTTGTCCCAGGTTTCACGGAAGGTCAGGCCCAGAGGCGTTGCCGCGCCGTATCCAATCACAAAGACACGTCTATTCTGAGGAGCTTTCATCGATATCGTCCCTTCATTTCCAGA
>JAPLJM010000037.1 GCA_026388595.1 Deltaproteobacteria bacterium | reverse complement strand
GCGGTTCCCTACACAACTCGATTTGTGCTTTATTTTACCGCTGCCCGCAGCTTTTTGACCATGTCTGTCTTTTCCCAGCGATAATCATCCATAAACAGCGTAACGGGGATTTTCCGATAGACATTGGCGTTGAGCAGATCAAATTTTTCGATCATGCCCCCCGGAGTCAGATCAAAGACCTTCTCGATCAGATTTTCGAGCTTATGATCGGGAAGCGTTCCCGTACCGAAGGTATCGACAAAAATCGAGAAGGGTTTGGCCACGCCGATGGCATAGGCCAGTTGGACGGAGCACTTGGCGGCCAGTCCCGCGGCCACGACGTTTTTGGCCACATAGCGGGCGCCGAAAGCCGCAGAGCAATCAACCTTTTCAGGCGATTTGTTGACCACCGAACCGCCGCCCATCTGGGCGCCCGGAAAGCCGCCGTAAAACTGAACGACCAGTTTGCGCCCCGTGACGCCGGAGTCTGCGGCACTGCAGGAGTTGATGGCCTCCCATTCACCGGTGGGGTTGAAGAGAAATTCCGTCTTTTTATCGACCCAGTCCTTCAGGCATTCAAAGGCGATTTTCTGAGCTTTTGCCTTGATCTTGGGTTTATCGGCCTTGCTGACGTTCCGGTAATCGATGGCATTGGACATCAGAACCTTGGCGAGGCGGACGGGCTTGCAGGTGTTGCAGGCATCGTTGCTGTATTCCACGGAGACCTGGCCTTTTCCGTCCGGTGCGAAATCAGGGTCGCCGCAGGTTTCAAAAGCGCGCATCATGCGGTTGACCAGCACGTAAGGAAGGGGCAACAGCTCCGGTGTATCATCGCAGGCAAAGCCGTACATGATGCCCTGATCGCCGGCGCCGATCTCATGTTTCTTGTTGAGCTTCATGGAGGTCCCCAGATTGATGTTGTCCGACTGGGGGATGATGGCATTGAGGATGCCCATGGAGTTTCCGTTGAGTCCAAGGGCGGCGTCATTATACCCCAGCGCCAGGACTGCATTGCGGGCGATTTTATCGATATCCACGTAGACCCTCGTCCTGACTTCGCCTCCTACAACGCAGATGCCCTTTCCCAGGAAAACTTCGATCCCGCAATGGGGCATGTTGTCCAGGGTCAAGCCCGGTTTCATTTTCTTTTCTTCATCCAGGATGGCGGCAATGACGTTGGCCGCGATAATATCGGCAACGATATCCGGATGTCCAACCTTGATACTTTCTGATGAAATCTGCATTCAATCTCTCCTTTCAATAAATAGAACTCTTCATTCTACAGGTGTAAAAACTAAAAAACCCGCACCGAAGCGCGGGTCTATACCTTAACATTTTCAGCGCTTTAGCACATTTATAACGCGGAGCAATTTACCATTAAATCACCGCATGCGGCACGGACATTAACATAAAGAAATAATAAATCAAGTGTTTTTTTGAGAGATGGAACACAAACGGGGCCATTTTTAAGCTTGCCTATTATGTCATTCAAGGGTATATCCCCGCGAAATAATCACCACGATTCAAGGGGTAAGGATATGCCGGACTATTGGGTTAAAATTACGGAAAAAGAGGAAGACCGCGTTCAACGTCACCATTATCTGGTGACGGCCAAGGATCTTCGCGAGGCGCGCAAGGTGTCGCAGGACTTCATCAAGCATTTCTGTGACGAGGATGACGATCCGGAGCTTGTTGCCGATGGCTACGCCTTCTGCAACAAGGCCATCATCGTCCACATTGCCGATATCAAGGAAACCACCAAAGAGGCGTTCAAGGATTTTCTGCTGAAGATGCACACCATCGAATGGAAGTAATTCCAATTTTTGTCAGTCATTCTTGAGAAAAGGAAGGGGTTTGCCCATGCGGTAAACCAGGGCCTGGCAGGAGGCGATGAGCTGGCGCTGGTCGTC
>JAPLJM010000058.1 GCA_026388595.1 Deltaproteobacteria bacterium | reverse complement strand
GGTCCAGATCATCGCGCAGACCTCCTGACCGATGGTCTGCACATCCCGAGAGGCGTCGATCATCCGAATCCGTCCGGGTTCATTCCTGGCGAGCGAGAGATAGCCGATCCGGATCTTCTGATGAAAGGCACGATCCTCCTGTTCAAAACGATCCTCTCGCGGTGCCCCCTGAATGTGCGCAATCCTGTCAATGGCCCGCCCCAAACCCACCTCCACCGGTAAATCAAAAAGGAGGGTCAGATCGGGCTTCAACGGAGCGGCGGAAAATTCATTCAGGCTTTTAATAAATTCAAGGCTCAACCCGCGGCCGAATCCCTGGTAGGCCAGGGTGGCATCGGAAAAACGGTCGCACAGCACCACCCGGCCTGCGGCGAGGGCGGGCAGAATCACCTCCTGCACGTGCTGCGCCCGTGCCGCGGCAAAAAGGAGCAGTTCGGCCTTCGCATCAATCCGGCAGTCCCCCTGATTCAGCAGCAGTTTCCGGATGTGCTTCCCCAGCGGCGCGCCACCGGGCTCTTCGGTCACCAATACCGGAATCTGTCTTTTCCTCAGGTAGTCGCCGGCCATCCTGATCTGGGTCGTCTTGCCGCAGCCCTCGATCCCCTCGAAGGTAATGAACGTTTTCATGATCCCTCATCTGATGTAAACAATGGCATCACCGGTGGAAAATGGTTCGCAAGCGGCGAATCAAATGTTTTTCGCCTTGCCAGAATTGAAGTTAACCGCTCATTGTTAATCATCATCATGACATGAGCAGCGCTGAAGCGAAAAAGATTTTTGAGCGGCGGCGAAGCCATTTTCAGAGGTCTCCATTTTTCAAAGGCCCTCATTAACCGACGGGGGAGTGCCCGAGGATACCTGATGGGTAAAAAAGAAGAGGGGAAATCACCGTGTTTCCGGGTGGTTTCCCCCTATGGCACGGGACCGTCAAAAGTGGATCTATTTGTCGTCTCCGGGAACGATGGCTTCTACCGGACATTGATCGGCGCAGGCGCCGCAGTCGGTGCACAGCTTCGGATCAATGACATATTTGTCATCTCCCTCGCTGATCGCTTCAACAGGACATTCATCTTCACAGGAACCACAGGCAATGCACTCATCCGTAATAATATAAGACATCCTCTTTCACCTCATCCTACGTATTCTATCATCCAGGCCGGAACTGGGCCCCGCCTGGTCAGGCCACGGAAAGGACTTCCTTGACCTCCGGCACTTCTTTCTTCAGGAACTTCTCAATCCCCATCTTCAAGGTCACCTGGGACATGGGACACCCCCGGCAAGCCCCTGTCAATCTTACTTTCACCACGCCATCTTCGGCAACATCAACCAGCTCAACATCGCCGCCATCGGCCTGGAGATTGGGTCTGATCTGATTGATCGCCTTCTGTACCCTGTCTTTCATCTCGTCTCCCCTCCCATTCCGAAATTTTTTCCACCCGCAAGATCCTCCTGAGCAACCGCGAAGCATCCTCGATCACTGAGATTATTCAGCGCCGGTGCAGCGCAGAATGACGTTGAACAGAAAGTCTCTATCCGATTAATGGGGCATTTCGTCGATCATTGCGCCCACCAGCTTTTTCGCCACCTTGGCAAGCTCCGGCTTAAACCACGTGTACGTTTCGATCTCGTGGTGGCTGGCCTTCCAGAGGACGGTCCCCGTATTCACGTCGATCATTTTTATGCCCATACCCACCTTGGCAAGTTTTTCCTTGTTTTCCATGGTGTATTGCCAATAGTCGAGATTGACGACGAGAAACGCGTCCACTTGGGCCAGCTCCCCGATCTTTTTACTCAATTCGGGATCGGAAAAATTGACCGTTTTCAACTTGGCTACATAATCCACAACACTCTTTCTCAATTCTTCATTGGCCAGGAACTGCCGGCTGATGCTATCTGCCGCGACCACATCCTGAAACCACTTGCGTTTTACCAGATCACCGGCGATGATGTCATCAATGACGCCTCTGGCCTCCTCATAGGTCCCCACATCCGCCGGCAGCACACCGATCCTTTTCGGATGAATGTCCTTTGCCTCCGGCGCCACCTGAGAGTAGCGCAGACCGCCGCATCCAACGATCACCAAAAAAAACAGGACGGTTGCACCAAAAACCCATGCCTTTTTTCTCATGACCCTACCTCCTGACTGTCCTCACATCGAAAGATTTGCATAACCGGTGAAAAATGGTTCGCCAGCGGTGAATCAAAGATTTTTCGCATTTCCAGAAATTAGACTAGATTATTTAATTCATAAATGTTTTAGCATTATCATATTTCAAGCGAAAAAGATTTTGAGCCGCGGCGAAGCCTTTTTTCAGAAGGTCTCACACTATCCGTCCTGTTGCCAACAACCATCCAAAAGCGCTGAACCCTGCAATGACGTAGTTGCTTTCCAGCAGACCTTCGAGGACAACCGCCGAAAACGCGGACCTTCTATCACATAGTTTGAAACAAATCCACACATAAAATACGCAAACTAGAAGGAATAAGCTCAACGAGGAAGCCCATCCCATCCCATAGGCCAGCACAAGCAGGAAAAACAGCGCCGCCGCAATGCCCTGCACCAGCCATTGGGTACGCTCCTCTCCGATCAGGACCGGAATCGTTTCCCGCCCGATCAGCCGGTCGCTCTGGATATCCATGATATCGGAGAAGGCCGATCGGATGAAGACAATTGAAAAGGTGAAAAGAAACGCCACAATCAGGGCGGGCGAGGGAGACAGGCTGATTTCGATCCATGGCAGACCGGCGGCCACTGCAGCCCAGGCCAAGGCCGTGGAGACGTTCTTGGAGCCGGGCAGATCCTTGAGGCTCCGGAAGCGCCATCCCCCCGGCAATACCCGTATGTGATAGAGGACCCCCAGCAGGGAAACCAGGAAAAGCATGATAAACGGGGCCGGCCCGGCCAGAAGGGCGCTCATCCAGGCGAGCATCAGGGCAGCCACAGCGGTGCCCAGATAAAGCTGTTTGTGCCGGCGATAGGATTCTTCCCGGAATGATCCCAGAATGGACGCCTGTTTTTGGTTGATGAGGCGGTTCAGGGTATGCATGGCATAAACATAAAGGGCGGTGGTCAGGATATTGCCCAGACGTACGGGAAGCCCCTGCAGCAGCATGCTGACCCATGACAGACAGCCGGCGCCGAAGGCCGAATAAAGCTCCGTCCGCACGGTGGAGACCCAGGCACGAAAGAGGCCCATGAACCGTCTCCCCCGTTCATCCTGGCGGGCGGCAAGGTTATCCACCACCCGGTCAATAATCCAGTTCGGCGTCGATGCACCGGCTGACACACCCACCCGGCGGTACCGGTCAATGGGGGTCTGTTTCAAATCATCAGCGGTTTCTATATGAAAGGTCGGGGTGCCGGCAAGTTCGGAGAGCCAGGCCAGTTGCATGGTATTGGCGCTGTTCCTCCCGCCCACCACCACAATGGCATCGGTTTCCGCGGCCATTTTTTTTACCTCGGACTGGCGTTTGTCCGTGGAGTCACAGATCGTTTCAAAAACCACGATCTCGGCAAAGCGCTCCCGGAGCGCCGCGACAATCTCATTGAACTTATCTATATTCTGGGTGGTCTGGGCAACGACACAGACCCGGGTCAGGTCAGGCAGACGGGCCACATCATCCAGGCTGCTCAAGATGATCCCCCTTCCGTAGGCATATCCCAGCAGGCCCATCACCTCCGGGTGCTTTTCATCGCCGATGATGAGAATCGTATCATCCTGCCGGGCATGTTTTTTAATGATGCCCTGGACATGCGCCACTTTCGGGCAGGTGGCGTCGATGATCCGCACCCCTTTTTCCTTGATTCTTTTTCTCTCCTCCGGGGAGATGCCGTGGGCACGGATGACCAGGGTGGCGTCCTTTGCAGAGGCCGGGATTTCATCCAGATGACCGATGGGGATGATTCCCCGGTTGCGCAGGAGTTCCACCGTCTGGGGATTGTGGATCAGGGGACCATAGGTATAGATTTCGACCTCAACCTTTCCCTTGCGCTGGGCCAAATCCAGGACCAGGTCCACGGCCCTTTTCACACCCATGCAGAAGCCCGCTGTCTCGGCCAGAATGACGCTCATGATTGCGATGCCTGTGTACGCTGCGCGTGAATGAAAAATTCCCTGTTCCCGGCCGGACCCAGGATCGGAGAGGGACAGGTCCCCAGAACATGGAGTTTTGCTTCATCGAAAAAGGCTTTCATGTCTTCGATCACCTGTTTGTGCAGTTCGGGATTCCGGACGACGCCGTGTTTCTCCACCGCCGCCCGTCCCACCTCGAACTGCGGCTTGATCAGGGCAAGCAGGACCGCATCCGCCCTGATTAACCGGAGGACGGCCGGAACAACCAGCTTCAGGGAAATGAAAGACGCATCAATGACCGCAAGGGCAATCGGCTCATCCAGGCCCCGGCCGTCAAAATAGCGGATATTGGTCCGCTCGATGCTGGTCACCCGCGGGTCCTGACGGAGACGCCAGGCGAGCTGCCCGTAACCGACATCGACGGCATAGACCTTCGCCGCCCCTTCCTGAAGAAGGCAGTCGGTAAAGCCGCCGGTGGAGGCCCCCACATCGAGGCAGATCAGGCCACGGACGGAAACGCCGAAGGTCTCGAGGGCGCCCTTCAGCTTCACCCCGCCCCGGCTGACATAGGGATGATCCTCGCCCTTGATCCGGATGGCGGCATCAGCGGGAATGAGAACACCCGCCTTATCCCGTCTTTCCTCCTCCACCAGGACGATACCCGACAGGATGATGGCCCTTGCCCGTTCCCGGGTGGGGGCCAGCCCCCGGTCCACAAGCAGTTTATCCAGCCTGATTTTTGTCTCTTTCAAGGATGATGCTCTCGAAAAAATTCGACAAACCGTTGACCCCTGGACGGCTTTGTATGAAGTCCGCAGGCAAGGCTCGCAAATTCATGAGGCGTGAAGCGTACTTGAGTGTACGCCGCAACGCCGCATCCGGACTTTATACGAAGCCGTCAATCATGCTCCGCACGGCCCGGATAATCCCGGCCTCGTCAATGCCGTACAGACTTCGCTGTTCGGCCTGGGTGGCATGGGCGACGAATTCATCGGGGACACCCAGACGCCGCACCCGAACATCATAAACACCCAATTTTTCAAACAGCTCCAGCAGCGCGCTCCCGAAGCCGCCCATGAGCACATTCTCTTCAACGGTGATGATTTTCTTCAGAGAACGGGCGGTCTCCATGAGCAGTATCTGATCAAGCGGTTTGACAAAGCGGGCATTGATAACCCGGACATGGATCCCTTCCTGCCGGAGCTTGTCTGCCGCCGCCAGCGCCGGATAAACCGTGGCGCCGATGGCCACAATGGCCAGGTCCGACCCTTCACAGACCAGTTCCGCCTTGCCGATGGGCAGCGGCGACAGCGTATCATCCATGGCCGCACCCACACCCGCGCCCCGGGGATAGCGAACCGAAACCGGTCGCCCGCAGGCAACGGCCGTTTTCAGCATATGCTGAAATTCATTTTCATCTTTCGGCGCCATGACAATCATGTTCGGAATCGCCCGAAGGTAGCTGAAGTCAAACAGGCCCTGATGCGTCTGACCGTCGTCTCCCACAAAACCACCCCGGTCCAGGGCCAGAACAACGGGAAGGTTCTGTATGCAGACATCGTGCAGGACCTGATCATAGGCGCGCTGCATGAAGGTGGAGTAAATGGCCACCACAGGAATGATGCCCTCCAGGGCGAGACCGGCGGCAAAGGTCACCCCGTGCTGTTCAGCAATGCCCACATCGAAGAACCGTTCGGGGAATTCCCGGGCAAAATGATCCAGGCCCGTCCCGTCACACATGGCCGCCGTGATGGCCACCATTTTCGGATGCTCGCGGGCCAGACGGACCATGGTCCTGCCGAACACCTGCGTATACGTCGGAATGGTCTTGTCTCCCGCCGTTGCCGCACCCGTTTCCACGCAGAAGGGCGCGATGCCGTGAAACCGGGAGGGATCTTTTTCCGCGAAGGAATAGCCTTTCCCCTTCCGGGTGAGAACATGGACCAGAACCGGTCCTTCCATGGCCCGCACATTCTCGAGATTCTTGATGAGGTGATCCAGCCGATGCCCCTCCAGGGGCCCCACATAGTTAAAGCCCAGCTCTTCAAACAACACCCCGGGGACAATCAGGGATTTGAGTGACTCTTCCACCTGCTGGCTGAAACGGACCATCTGATCGCCGATGGACGGGATGGTTTTCAGGAAGTGCTTGATTTCAGACTTCAATTTGGTCACTGTCTGGCCGGTCATGACCCTGTTCAGATAGGACGACAGGGCACCCACATTGGGTGAGATGGACATCTCATTGTCGTTCAGGATGATGATCAGGTTTTTTTTGCGGTCGCCTGCCCAGTTGAGGCCCTCATAGGCCATGCCTGCGGTCATGGAGCCGTCACCGATGACAGCGATCACCTTGAAGTCCTCCCCCTTGAGACAGCGCGCTTCCGCCATCCCCGTGGCGGCGGAGATGGACGTGCTGCTGTGACCGACGTCGAGGACGTCGTAAGGGCTTTCCGCCCGCTTCGGGAAACCGCTGAGGCCGCCTTTCTGCCGCAGCGTGTGAAAACGGTCCTTCCGGCCGGTGATGATCTTGTGGGCGTAGGCCTGATGCCCTACATCCCAGATGAGCTTGTCCACGGGCGTCTGAAAAACCCTGTGAATGGCCAGGGTCAACTCCACAGCGCCCAGGGACGAGGCGAGATGGCCGCCGGACCGCGAAACGGTTTCAATGATCATTTCCCGGATTTCACCGGCCAAACGGTTCAGGGCCGGCATGTCCAGCCCCCGAATATCCTGCGGGAAATTCACCTTTGCCAGAATGCTTCCCGGGTCTTGTTCATTTTTCATGAAAACAGCACCTTCATCGTCGGATTTATTGCTACGAGACCTTTGAAAAATGGCTCACCGCCGCTCAAAAAACTTTCCGCTTAAACAATGGTCTTGTCGCTTTGTGAATAAAGACAAAATGTTAACTTCAGCACTGGAAAGGCGAAAAACATTTGATTCGCTGCTTGCGAACCATTTTTCACCGGCGATGCAAAGCTCCCGCTACATTTTCCGTTCGGCCACATACCGGGCGATGGCCCGCAGCGGCTCGGCATTCGGACCGAAGCCCCGGATGGCTTCCAGGGCCCGAGCGATCAGGTCCACCATTCTTATCCGTGAAGCATCCAGCCCCATCAACTGCGGAAAGGTCAGCTTGCCGCGGACGGCATCGCTTCCCGTTCCTTTGCCCAGAGCCATCCGGTCGCCCTCCACGTTGAGGATATCGTCGGCGATCTGGAAAGCCAACCCCACATGCCGGCCATAGGCCGCCAGTGCTTCGATCTCGCCGGTCTGCGCCCCGACCAATATCGCCCCCGCCCGAACGGAGGCGCCGATCATGGCGCCTGTCTTGCGTGTATGAATATACAGGAGGGTTTCTTCATCCGCGGCCGCCGTCTCCGATTGAATATCCATGACTTGCCCGCCCACCATGCCCCAAAAACCGGCAGCCCGGGCAATATCATGCACGGCCCTCAGGATTCTGTCCGGCGGAATTCGCGGCATCCGGTCTGCCGCCGACATCTGGGCAAAGGCTTCCGTCAGCAGGGCGTCTCCGGCCAGAATGGCCACCGCCTCACCGAATACCTTATGACTGGTGGGCCGTCCCCGTCTCAGGTCATCATCATCCATGGCCGGCAGATCATCATGGATGAGAGAGTAAGTGTGGATCATCTCCAGGGCGCAGGCTACAGGCAGGACGGCACGATAATCACCACCCACAGCCTCGGCGGCGGCCAGGCAGAGGATGGGCCGGAGCCTTTTGCCGCCGGCGAGCAGGCTGTACCGGACGGCCTGAAAGATGACCGGCGGATAATTCGCTTCGCCCGGCAGCGCTTCGTCGAGGGCTGCATCGACCAGCGCCTTCCGGTCCTTCAGATAATCAGATAAAGGAAAGTCCATCCGTTCATTCCGTGATTTCTTCCTGAAAAGGTCTGGTCAGCAGCTCTTCACCCTGTTTGAGCAGCACATCGACCCGCCTTTCCGCCTCATCGAGCTTTTTTGCACAAAAGCGCGCCAGCCGCGTCCCCTCTTCGAAGGCTTTGAGGGATTCTTCCAGCTTCATATCGCCTGCTTCCATTTTTTTCACCAACTCTTCCAGCCGGCACAGCGCTTCTTCAAATTTTTCCTTGGCCATAAGTGATAACCCCACGAAAGTCAAAAAAAGTCAATTTTTTGGAATTACTTCTGATAAATCTTCACAACCTTTGCGTCAAAACGGCCCTCAGCCACCTTGATCTGCACCTGCGTTTCCTGCGCAACCTCGCTCGCCTTCCGGATGATCCGGTCGTCGGGAAGGCGCCGGACAATCGCATACCCCCTGTTCAGCACGGCCAAGGGACTCAGTGAATCCAGGACCGCCATGCGGGTGAATAATTGATTTTTCAGGCTTTCCAAGGTGTTGATCGTGCTGGCTATCATATTTTTCCGCAGGTTTTCAAGTTGAAAGTGCTCATCCCGGATGCGAACCTGCGGGCCGGCGTGCAGCAGGCGGGTTTCCCGCTGGAGCAGGGTCTGTCGTCGCACCCCCATTTGACC
>JAPLJM010000391.1 GCA_026388595.1 Deltaproteobacteria bacterium | reverse complement strand
TGACATTCAGGCCGACCGGCAGGCGGACGGAACCTATCAAATTCATTTATGGAAAGCCAAAGTGGCCCCCGCCGTCACGGGTCAGGAAGCCCTTGCCGCCTGCGGAAGCGAATCTCAGCAGAAAGGCCCTTTTGTGGTCGTTTTTTCCGAAGACCGGATGGGCCGGGGCAATGACGAACTGGGCTGGGTCCTCATCCGGGCCTTCATCCATACATTATGCCAGCAGGAGCTGAAGCCGGATGCGATGATCTTTTACAACACCGGCGCCAGGCTGACCGTGAAAGATTCCGAGGTCCTCGATGATCTAAAAATGCTCGCCGGGGACGGTGTGGAAATGCTGGTCTGCGGGACCTGCACAAACTATTTTGACATCTCCAAAGACGTGGCGGTGGGAACGATCTCCAATATGTATGATATCGCCAGCCTGATGTCCCGCGCGGGGCGGCTGGTCTCGCCATGACCGGGGACGACGCATTCCGGGTCGCCCTCTTCCGGTCCGTCAGCTATGCCCTGCTGGCGGAAAAGATCTTGAAAAAAGAGGGCATCCCCTTCAAGCTGATTCCGGTTCCCAAGCACATCAGCTCCGATTGCGGCGTCTGCCTCCGCTTCACGGCTGATTTGGAAGAAAAGATTCTCCAGGCGCTTGCCTGCAAATTAGAAATCATGGATATCCGGCCGCTGAAGTAAAAATATTCAAAATCACCCGACAATGCGTGGTTATCATACCTTCATCGAGATCGTAATAAAAGGATTGAGTGATCGAGAATAACTGAGATTCGAAAAAGATCATGACTGAATATTTTTGTTGATAATGACGTGCATTGATGCTATGAACCACGCCCTACAGACGATAGATTTTGAAATCATCATCCTGCTGGGGGATCGTTCAATGGTAGGACAACGGACTCTGACTCCGTGAATCTTGGTTCGAATCCAGGTCTCCCAGCCAAATAAAATAAAGGGGTTACAGATTCAATACTGTAACCTCTTTTCATTTTTGCTACCACATTGCCGAAATCGGAACTTCTTTTCTCTTCCAGCTTTTTTTCCTACCCGCGCCCCACCTCGGCATGAAAAAGGGCTTCCTCCCGCGATCCCCGCTCAGCGCACCTTACAGCCACGATCCGCACTTCCTGCGTCCCTATCTCTCATGACCGTTTCAATCACCAGGGGCACGGAGAAGTCGATGCCGGGATTTTCAGGCACGCCTTACATAAATGCCTCCCCATCATTCCATCTCCACGTAATGTCCTACAAACTGGGAATGGTTGTTGATGATCCCCCTTTCCCTCCTAAAACCGAGACCACAGGCTTCAGAAGAGAAAAAAACCCCCGCCTGATAAAGACGACCTTCTTCGTCCACGGGAAATTCCGCAAACTCCTGATAAATAGCCTTATAGCCGCCATATTCCCCATCTGTGCTGTCAACCGGACGCGCCCACTTGTCGAGAATCCGGATATTCGCCCCTTCCCTGCCAAGGGTCGGCTTTTCGACGCATCTCTTCCGCTTCAGAGGTTGCATGGCCGTTTCCAGCAGGAGAGGATGGCCTGGGTAGAGGTCCCACATGACCTTCATAATGCCTTTGGACTGGAAAAGAAGGGTGTAGGGAGGATTGATCAGGCGGACCTTTTTCTGACGGACGATATCTGTAAGGAGGGCGACCAGCTCCGGCTCCTCTTGCCCGATCAGTTCATAGGGGATGTATTTATACCAGAAGTCGAAAACATCTCCTTCGGCATTTGTAATGCCCTCCCCCGAGAAATGGACCTTGTCCACATACTCGAATCCCGTGATATATCCAGTCTCGTAAGCTATCTCCTCCATGAGACGGGTCGTATTCTCATCTTCCAGCCCCGCATTGAGACAGGAAAAGAGGGCGTGGGGAATGGAATTCGGATCACCGCTAAAATCGGGATGGAGAGCCTTCATGCGGCCGAAGGAGGATTTCAGTGTCTCGTAAAGGGAATTGTACTGTCTTTCTTCCGGAAGATGATTGTGCCTCAGGAGCATCCACTGGATCAGGGCAACCTCGAAGATAAGGGACGGCGTGTCGGCGTTGAATTCAATAAGTTTGATGGGGTGGCCGTCCAGACCGCCGGCAAAATCAAAGCGACCGATGAGCTGGTACTGGCTGTCATCCTCCCAGGATAATCCAATCACCTCGACAAGGTTTTTCGGGATATCCAGGAGGTCATACAGGCGGTGATCGATAACGTACTGAGCCGCTTGCACATACATACCAAAGAGTTCATTGGCGGCGTCGTAGTAAGCCTCCGCCTCCTGCTTCCTGACGACAACCAGTTCATCGGCGACATAGTAACCATTATCAGGGGAACGGTACCAGTAGTAGCCCAGCCTTTCGAAAACATTTTCGGGGATAGGCTGAACAGGAATCGTCTTCATGCACTACCCTGAAGATCCTGTGCCGCTCGAAAAATGGGAGAAGAACCCCGTTCGTCCCGAAGCGCTCCTTGTAACGAGACTTGTCCGGGACG
>JAPLJM010000189.1 GCA_026388595.1 Deltaproteobacteria bacterium | reverse complement strand
CCAGAAGCTCACTGAAAGTGGGAGAATAGTGGGAGAGAATGACCGGGCAAAGAAAAAGGGGCTGCGGTATTTCTCCGTAACCCCTTGATTTTGGTGAGCCCTGTCGGGATCGAACCGACAACCTACTGATTAAGAGTCAGTTGCTCTACCTGCTGAGCTAAGGGCCCGTTCTTGCTGATATTATTGTTATTGATCCTTGTATCTGGCGCGCCCGGTACGACTCGAACGTACGACCAACAGATTCGAAGTCTGCGACTCTATCCAACTGAGCTACGGGCGCATTATCTCTTGTCACGCCATGGATGATTTAAAAATGGGGTGAGTGAAGGGATTTGAACCCTCGGCCTCCGGGGCCACAACCCGGCACTCTAACCAACTGAGCTACACCCACCATTCTATCTGGTACGCCAGCAGGGATTCGAACCCGGGACCTACGGATTAGAAGTCCGTTGCTCTATCCAGCTGAGCTACTGGCGCATTATCGGCGCTCTCCTCATCCTCTGAAAAAGAGAGAGTTCATAACCCCTTTGATTTTTTTTGTCAAGATCAATCTTGTGATCAATCTTGGGGAAGGTCTATCGGCGCATCAAGGCCTCACATATCCGGCAATGCCGTCATATTTATAGCCTTGGTTCTGGATCCCCTCCCCCTTCGGGTCGACGGAGTAGAAATAATGCTCTTTGGCTGAATGATACCACCGATAGAGTTCTCTCGTAAAGGTCAGGCGGGATGTAGCAATATTCCCGATTGTTCCTTCCAAAATATACCCCCGCATGGACCGGCGTGCACTTTTTAAATCATACCCGTAGAAATGATCACCCTTCCGGGGATGAAACCAGCGGTAAAATTCCGTCGTTCCCGGCGTTCCCGGAATGAAGAGCCGGAAGGCAATCCCCTGCTTGACATATCCACGGGTCTGGAGTGTGACAGACTCGGCTACCGGATTGGTGGTAAAGAAATAATCCAAATCCCGGACATAACGGTATGTATCCAGTATTTTTTGTATATTGTCGGGAACAACCTCCATGAAGAGGTTCATTTCCTTTTGTCCGCCATTCGAATCGAAGGCGACCTGCCCACCATAAGAACCTGGCGGCAATTGTTTGGTTTGAGCGGTGATATTGATATAATTCGTTTGCCTTGTCACGATACCGTTGTTGGGAGAGATGATCACATGCCCGGCGGGCAACCGCATCAGTGCTTCTCCAGATACCTTAACGCCCTCCACCGTGACAGGGCCGTTCTTACTGACAAGCGTCAAGGTATGGGGGCCTCCGGATAATCCGTCAGCGACCAACCACTCCGAACGCTCCTTCTGTTGTGCCATGCCGTCCTGTTGAAATATGAAACGGTCATCCACAAAGGCCGTTAACTGCCCCGTTGAAGGCCCTTTCCAGAAATAGGCAGAGATTGACGTTCCCGTAAAATGATACCGCAGCGCATGTTCATCGGACCGGGCCGACGGATAGCCTTGCTCCTCCCTCCACCTGCCCTGTAATTCCAATTTATCTTTCAGATGACGCGCAGCAAGGTAGTGGTCGCTGCCGATCACATCTTCATTGAGAAAAGAAACATATTTCCCTGCGGTGGATGTCTTTCCGGGATCAGAAGCGGTCGATTCGTCCTGGGCAGCATGCCATTTAAGGGTTTCCCATCCATCGTTAGTCACCTTGACCCGCCTGCTGACTTGCTCACCCTGCGTCACCCTGCCTAAATCAAGCTGAATAGGATCGATCCCGAGCAGTGGTTCGGCGGCGCTGTCCACCAATTTAAAGCGGATAAAAAAAGATTTCTGACCGCCCTTGGTCTCAAGTTTGACCCATTCCCGATAGTTTCCCGGTTCGATCTTCCTGGTGAATGTTATGGACTGTTTGCCCGATTCAAACTGCAACTGGACCGGGCAAGGGATATTTCTGCCCTTCACTTTGCTTTCCTGCTGATCATTGAGGATTTTGAGGTGAAAACGCAGCGAATCGTTCTCCCTCTCCAAAATGCCTGCCAGATTTTTCTGATCGTTAACATCCCATCCCGTCAGGGGCAAGAGGGACCAGTGAGCAACGCCGGAAGCTGTTTTTTTTAGAGATACGGAGCCGATGCGCGCTCCTCGGGGACCCAGCAGGCCAAGATCGATTTCAGCCGGGGCAATGATCAGGTCGGGCTGACCTGACCATTCATCAGCGAATACTGAGGCGGTTGACAGGTTACTGTCATGCCGTGATCGGCTTTCATTGCCCGACCAGATGCTCCAGACAGGAAAAGATGATGAAATGACCCACAATGTAACGACAAGCAGAATGACACTAACAATCCCAAAAAATCGTTTACCCATGGCCCGCGCCTCCTAAATACACGGCGCATTTCTAATCCATAAGGCAAAAGAACGCAATGGTTTTTCGCAATTAAAAACTTGACACCCGGAATTTTTCAGATATATCTTGCCGCCTCTTTTCTAAGGCTTTATAAGAACGATTAAAAAATAATCACCGTTAATCTTATGCAAAATCGGGACTTGAAATACTGGGTCGCACTGAAATGGGTGGAAGGCGTCGGCAATGTGGGATACAAGGCGTTGCTGACCGCCTTTGGGACACCGCAAAAAGTCTTCGCGTCGCCGCTGTCGATGATCAAGGCCGTGCCGGGCATCGGTGAGCAGACAGCGCATCAGATCAAGCATTTTTCAGATTGGGAAAAAGTCGAAAAAGAACTTGACTGCGCGAAGCGGACCGGCGTTTCCATCGTGACATCGCAGGACTCCCTGTATCCACCGCACCTCGCATGCATCTATGACCCTCCGGCCTATCTGTATGTCAAAGGATGCATGAAAGAGGATGATGTCAACGTCGCCTTCGTCGGCTCCCGGGCGGCCAGCACCCATGGCCTGTTCACAACGGAAAGGCTCTGCCGCGAGCTGGCTTTGCAGGGGGTAACCATCGTCAGCGGCATGGCCCGCGGGATCGATTCGGCCGCCCACCGGGGCGCTTTGACCGGCAGGGGAAGAACCATTGCCGTTCTGGGATGCGGATTGGATATCGTCTACCCGCCTGAAAATGAAAAACTACTCAGCCAGATCGTTGCAAACGGGGCCGTTATTTCGGAGTTCCCATTCGGCACACGGCCCAATGCCCCGAACTTTCCCGCCCGGAACCGCATCATCAGCGGGATTTCTCTGGGGGTGGTGGTGGTTGAGGCCGGTGAAAAAAGCGGTTCTCTGATTACCGCCCGGATTGCGCTGGAACAGGGGCGGGAAGTCTTTGCCGTTCCGGGAAGCATCGACGCCTCCGGTTCCCGGGGAACCAACAAGCTGATCAAACAGGGTGCGAAGCTGATTGAAAATATCGATGATATCCTGGAGGAAATTCTGCCGCAGGCCCGCAGGATACCGGTATCGGTCAAAGCGGAACCGTCCGGGGATAACGCCGTCAATCGTCGGGAAAAACGAGAGCCTGCCCCCGACAAGGCACTCACTGAAAATGAAAAAGCAATATGGCAGAGCCTCTCTCAAAAACCTGTCCATATCGATGAGATCATCGCGTCCACCGGACGGATGGCCCCGGAAGTGCTCAGCGGCCTTCTCAACCTCGAATTGAAGGGCGTCATCGAGCAAAAACCTGGCAAAATGTATGTACGTAAGGAGCTATAAGCCATATGTCGGATTCTTTAATTATTGTTGAATCACCCACGAAAGTTAAAACCATCAAGAAATTCCTGGGACCCGACTTTGATGTCCGGGCCTGCATGGGACATGTGAAAGATCTTCCGAAAAGCACCCTGGGCATTGATATGCAGCACGATTTTGAACCCACCTACCAGGTGATCGAAACCAAGAAGAAAATTATTGCCGAGCTGAAAAAGGCAGCCAAAAGCGCCAAAAACATCTACCTGGCGCCCGACCCGGACCGGGAGGGTGAAGCGATTGCCTGGCATATCGCTGGTGAGCTTGCCGCAAAGGGCAAGCTCATTCGCCGTGTCCTGTTCAACGACCTGACAAAAAACACCATCCTCGACGCCATCAGCCACCCCCTGGATCTGAACTTCAATAAGTATGAAGCCCAGCAGACCCGCCGGATCCTGGACCGGCTGGTGGGGTATCAGATCAGTCCCCTGCTCTGGGAAAAGGTCAAGCGCGGCCTGAGCGCGGGACGGGTTCAGTCCGTCGCAGTCCGGATCATCTGTGACCGGGAAGCGGAAATCTGCAAGTTTGTCCCGGAAGAATACTGGAACCTCACCGCATCGCTGGAAGGTTCAAACCCACCGCCATTCGAGGCGCGTCTGACGAAAATCGACGGGAAAAAGGCCAAGGTCGTCAACGAAACCCAGTCGTCCGAACTCGTGGCAAAACTGAAGGTTGCACCTTATACCGTCGCCAAGGTGGAAAAGAAGGAAATGAAGCGCTCTCCGGCGCCGCCCTTTACCACCAGCAAGTTGCAACAGGAAGCGTCCCGGAAGTTGAGTTTTTCGGCAAAAAAGACAATGGGTGTGGCGCAGAAACTATACGAGGGCATCGAACTGGGAAAAGAAGGTTCTGTCGGATTGATTACCTACATGCGAACCGATTCCGTCCGGATCGCCGAAGAGGCCCTGAAAGACGCCAGGACATACATCCGGGAGAACTATGATCCGGACTATCTGCCCGCGAAATCTCGGGTCTTCAAGAACGCCGGGACCGCCCAAGACGCCCACGAAGCGATCCGGCCGTCCTCAATGGCCTACAAGCCCCAGGATATCAAGGCCTATCTTAACAACGACCAGTTTCGGCTCTATCAGCTCATCTGGAACCGTTTTATGGCCAGCCAGATGAATCCGGCCGTCTTCGATCAGACGACGATTGATATCACCGCCGGTGGCTGCACTTTCCGTGCCCAGGGTTCGGTCATGACCTTCCCCGGATTCACGATTGTCTACACCGAAGGCAAGGAGGACAATGGAAACGGCAACGGCGAAGAGGGTGAATTCGGCCGGATTCTGCCTGCCCTGAAAGAAAACGAGACTCTGAAGCTGCTGGCGCTCAAGCCGGAGCAGAAATTCACCCAGCCTGCACCCCGCTTTACCGAGGCATCGCTGGTCCGTGAACTGGAAGAAAATGGCATCGGACGGCCCAGCACCTATGCCGCCATCCTGAGCACGATTCAGGACAGAGAATATGTCCGCCTGGAAAAGGGACGGTTTCATCCCACCGACCTGGGCGTTATGGTGACGGACTTGCTTATCTTGAATTTCCCCCAGGTGCTGGACGTGGCATTCACCGCGTCTCTGGAAAACAAGCTGGATATGATTGAAGAAGGCAAGATAAAGCGTCTCGACACACTCAATGATTTTTATATTCCCTTTGCCGCGGAGCTCAAAAAGGCCAAAACAGAGATGCGTAATGTCAAGCGGGAAGAACTCCCCACCGACAAAGTCTGTGAAAAATGCGGGCATCCCATGGTGATCAAATGGGGCCGAAACGGTAATTTTCTCGCCTGTTCCAACTACCCGACCTGCAAGAATACCCAGAATTTTACCCGCAACACTGACGGGCAGCTTGTGACGCCCGAACCTCAGGCGGCGGAAACGGACATTGTCTGTGACAAGTGCAGCCGCCCCATGGTCGTCAAGGGAGGAAAGTTCGGCCCCTTCCTCGGCTGCTCCGGCTATCCCGAATGCAAGAACATCGTCAATATGAGGAAAGACGAACATGGTGCGATCATACCGGTAAAAGAGGAAATCAGCGACGTTGCCTGCGATCAATGCGGACGGCACATGGTTGTTAAACGGGGCAGGTTCGGCCCCTTCCTGGGCTGCTCCGGCTATCCTGAATGCAAAAATATCATGAAAACAAAAAAGGGGCCGGGCGGCGCAGCCCAACCCCAGGAGGCCGAAGTGACAGACACTCCCTGCGACAAATGCGGGCGGCATATGGTCATCAAGCGGGGGCGATTTGGCCGCTTCCTGGGCTGCTCCGGCTACCCCGAATGCAAAAATATCATGAAGATCAAGGCCCCGGTGTGAAAACATCCCTTCCCGCCCTTATCCGATGACATCCGCTTCCCCCATCGTCATTATCGGCGGCGGTCTGGCCGGTTGTGAGGCAGCCTGGCAATTATCTAAACGGGGCCATGACACGGTCCTCTACGACATGAAGCCGGGCAGCTTCTCCCCTGCACACAAATCTCCCATGCTGGCCGAGCTGGTCTGCAGCAATTCACTGCGCGCCGATACCCTTGATAATGCCGTCGGCCTGCTCAAAGAAGAGATGCGCCGCCTGGATTCGCTGATTATGGAGGCTGCCGATGCGACAGCCGTCCCGGCGGGACGGGCGCTGGCCGTCAATCGGACCGATTTCTCCCGATATATCGAAGACCGGCTGGCATCACGGAAGGAACTGCAGATAATCCGGCGGGAACTCACTGAGATTCCCGGTAACCGATGGGTGATCGTCGCCACGGGTCCACTGACTTCCGATTCGCTGACCGGCGCCATTGCCCGTCTCACCGGTGCGCAGCACCTGTATTTCTATGATGCCATTTCGCCGATCATTGATGCGGATTCCATTGATTTTGAAAAGGTCTTTCGTGCATCGCGGTATGACAGCGGTGAAGGAGATTACCTGAACTGCCCTTTTGAAAAAGGAGCTTATGAGCGTTTCTGGAAGGCCCTGACGGAAGGAACAGACGTCCCGCTCAGGTCTTTCGAAGCGATTAAATGCTTTGAGGGTTGCCTGCCTGTGGAAGTCATTGCCAGACGGGGAATCCAGACCCTGGCCTTCGGCCCCATGAAGCCCGTCGGCCTCATTGATCCAAAGACGGGCCGCCAACCTTATGCGGTCGTCCAGCTTCGCCCGGAAAATCGGGCGATGACCCTGTTCAATATGGTAGGCTTTCAGACGAAGCTGACCTGGCCTGAACAACGGCGGATCTTCCGGATGATCCCCGGACTGGAACAGGCTGAATTCGCCCGCTACGGCAGCATCCATCGGAATACGTTCATTAATTCACCGACCCTGCTTAAAAATACACTGCAATTGCGGACGGATGAAAGTATTCTATTTGCCGGGCAGATCACGGGTGTTGAAGGCTACGTTGAATCGACCGCCATGGGACTCCTGGCAGGCCTCAATGCCGCCGCCCTGGCGGCCGGAAAGGAAATCCTCCCGCCTCCGGAGACGACCGCCATCGGTTCATTGCTGCAACATATCATGAATGCAAAAAGCAAGACATTCCAGCCCATGAACGTCAACTTCGGCCTCTTCCTGCGCCTTCCGCAAAAGACGACAAAAAAAGACCGGGGGAAGGCCTATGCCGAGCGCGCACTGACAGACCTGAAAGACTGGGAAGCCACGCTCCATCGCTGAGGCTGAATAAGCCCCCCCTGCGCCTTTTCGACAGGGGGAACTTCCTCTCTTTAATCCAAAATGTCCTTCAGCAGCGGCATCATCCGGTCCATAGCCCGGCGGCCTTCCGCAATGGCATCAGCGGCCCGGTTGAATTCCAGCAGGCCGATGTGATTTAAGCGGGGCGAGACCAGGACATCCGGCGGCTCACCGGCCAGCCGCTGCCTGGTGATACGGTCCTGCATAATGCTGATGGACATGGCCAGCACCTCAAAGAGAGATGGCCCCCGATCCGGTGCCGACAGACCGAACCGCTTGAAAATGGATAGATTGGTCTGGCGGAGTTTTCCATTGAAAAAGGTCGCCAGTTTTCGCGGCAGGGTCAGATCCTCGGAAACCTGCTCGTCTATGGGGATTTGGTCGGGAAGCCTGGTGAACCGGGGTTTCCCCATGATATCCGAGTTGAGATTGACGGCAATGACCACATCGGCGCCCATGGCACGGCAGAGGGAGACCGGCACGGGATTCACCAGTCCCCCATCCACCAGCCATTGATTTCGCTGCTGATAGGGGGTCAGAATGCCCGGGAAGGACATGCTGGCGCGAATGGCATCCATCATGGAGCCTTTCTGCAGCCAGATTTCCTTGCCCGTTTTCAGGTCCGTGGCCACGGCGGCAAAGGGAATTGGCAGGTCCTCAATGTTGGAGTCGGACATGTTTTCCTTGAAATAATTAATGATTTTACCCCCTTCGATCAGACCGGAACGGGGCAGCGTGACATCCATGAAGCCCAGGATATCCGCCCAGGTGAGTTCCCGCACCCACTGATCCATGGGATCCAGAAAATCAGCGGCATAAGCCCCGGCCACCACAGCCCCGATCGAAGCGCCGCAAACCAAGTCAATCGGGATGCTCTCGGCCTGCAAACTCCGGATGACGCCGATATGCGCCCAGCCACGGGCGGAACCGCTCCCCAGCGCCAATCCTATTTTAATTGCCATGTTTTCTCCTTGCCCATCCTTTTTTAAATAAAGCGCTCTTCACTATTGATCCTTTAAACATATTTTCAAATAATTTGCTGGCATTTTAACGACGATCAATGATAATTTAGAACGTCTTTATCAACAGGATACGCATAATGATTTGAATATCGGGGTCTTTTCTTAAATAAGGAGGAACGCGACCATGATGGACTATCCTTTGTTGTTAAGAACCTTTCTTTTGCGGGCAGCCAAATATTTCCCCAAAAAGGAACTCGTCTCCGTTTATCCCCAGGAGATTTTCCGCTATACCTATGCCGATTATTTCAAACGCACCTGCCAGCTCGCGCATGCCCTTGCCTCGCTGGGCATTCAACGAGGGGATCGTGTGGCCAGTATCGCTTTGAACAACCAGCGTCACATGGAGCTTTATTTTGCCGTTCCCTGCATGGGCGCCACCCTGCATACGGTCAACTTTCGCCTTCCCATGCACCATCTGATCTACGTGCTGAATCATGCCGAAGACCAGGTGCTTTTTGTCGATGAAGACCTGCTTTTCTTTGTCGAGCTGGTCAAGGACCAGTTAAAAACGGTGAAGCATTTCATCATTCTCTCGCAATCGGGCCAATTACCCCAGACAACCCTGTCACCGGTCTATCTTTACGATGAATGGATCTCTCAGTTCCCGGACACTTATGACTTTCCAGACAACCTCAGCGAATGGGACCCCGCTTTGCTTTGCTATACCTCGGCAACCACAGGCGATCCCAAAGGCGTCGTCTATTCCCATCGGGGACTGGTCTTGCATTCCTATGCCGTCGGCGTCACGCTCGGCGTCGCGGAGCGTGACTGTATCCTGCACGTGGTCCCCATGTTTCACGCCAATGCCTGGGGCGCTCCCTTCGGCGGTGTAGGACTGGGTTGCAAGCAAATTTTCCCCGGCCGGGAGGTTCTCAATATGGCCGTTCTCTGCAAGATCATTGCCGACGAAAAAGTAACATTCTCCGCCGGCGTCCCGACGATCTGGATGATGCTTTACCAGTACCTGGAAAGCGGAGGCTGGTATGATTTTTCGTCACTCCGGGCCGTCTATTCCGGCGGCGCGGCCTGCCCCCGGTATTTGATGGAGGCCCTGAACGAAAAGTATGGCTTCCCTCTCTCGCAGGCCTATGGCATGACGGAAACGACGCCGCTGGCGCTGGCCGCCATTCCCAAAAGCGACATGGCGGACTGGCCGAAGGAAGCCATTTACGACGTCAAATTCAGCGCGGGACTGCTCGCACTCGGATTGGAAATGAAGATCATTAATGAACGGGGCGTGGAAGTCAAGGCGGACGGACAGGAGTGGGGTGAAATTCTGCTGCGCGGCCCCTGGATCGCCAAGGAGTATGACCGTGATCCGGAGCGATCTCTGCCGGTCTTTGCCGACGGCTGGCTGCATACCGGTGATGTGGGAACCATTGACGCAGAGGGCTATGTCCGTCTCGTTGATCGGACCAAGGATCTGGTAAAAAGCGGCGGCGAATGGATTTCTTCAGTAGATCTCGAAAATCTCATCATGGCCCATCCCAAGGTGCTGGAAGCAGCGGTTATCGGCATTCCCCATCCCAAATGGCAGGAACGGCCCCTGGGATGCATTGTGCTGAAGCCAGGGGAAACAGCCACAGGGGAAGAATTGCAGACGTTCCTGAAAAGCAGGGTCAAAGCCGATTGGTGGATTCCCGATCATTTCGTCTTTCTGGACCAGATTCCGAAAACCAGCGTGGGCAAATTCAGTAAAAAAGATCTCCGGGAGATGGTGGCAAGTGGTAAAATCAATGTTTCCGACAAGTAAGACTTCGAAAATAAATTATGAAAATGATTTCGTTAAAGCCATCTTGCACATTATATGTGGATGGTCATATAAAGACCGGTTTCATTAACGACTAACTAAATTTGAAAGGAGACATTATGGCTATTCAATACCCTGATCTACCCTATGCAAAGGACGCCCTGGCGCCTATCATCAGCGCCAATACGCTGGATTTTCATTATGGAAAGCATCATCGGGCCTATGTGGACAATGCGAACAAACTGATTGCCGGCACGGAATTTGAGGATGTGAGCCTCGAGGCCATCATTAAGAAAACAGTAGGCGATGCGGCGAAGGTGGGGATCTTCAACAATACCGCACAGGTCTGGAATCACTCTTTTTACTGGCAGTGCCTGAAGCCGGACGGCGGCGGCATCCCCACCGGGGCAATCGGCACGAAGATTATGGCCGCCTGGGGCAGTTATGACAAATTCGTCGAAGAGCTCAAAACAGCGGGGACAACCCAATTTGGCAGCGGTTGGGCATGGCTGGTACTCGACAACGGACAACTGAAGATCGTCAAAACGGCCAATGCCGACACGCCTATCGCTCACGGTTTGAAGCCTCTGCTGACCCTTGACGTCTGGGAACATGCTTATTATCTAGATTATCAGAACCGTCGCCCCGACTATCTGGCCGCAGTGATCGACAAGTTGGTCAACTGGGATTTCGTGAATAGCTGCTTGACCTAGTCTTTCCCGCAAGAACGAAGCCTGCCGGTGAATC
>JAPLJM010000222.1 GCA_026388595.1 Deltaproteobacteria bacterium | reverse complement strand
ACCCGGCAGTCCGTAAAATAAAGTTCCGCTGTATCCTGGGAATGCCACCCCACCTTTTTGATCTGCTTTCCCTTTTCGAAACCGGGGGTTCCGGCCTCCACCAGGTATAGGTCCACGGCCCGGTGCGGGTTGGTCTCTGCCGGATCTTTCGCAGCCAGAATCAGAAGGTCGCAGTTGATGCCGTTGCTGATGAAGGTCTTCTGACCGTTGAAGACAATCCGGTCGCCCTGTTCAACGGCCGTCGTCCGGATCGCCGCCAGGTCGCTGCCCGTATTGGGCTCCGTCATGGCAATGGCCGTGATGCAATCGCCGGAGACGCAGCCGGGAAGATACTTCTTTTTTTGTTCCTCCGAACCGAAAGCGGAAATATAGGGAACGATGATGTCGCTGTGCAGGGACGCCGCCAGTCCGCTAAAATTGGTCCGGGCGATTTCTTCGGCCACGATCACAGAGTAGAGAAAATCGCAGCCGGCGCCGCCGTATTCTTCCGGCACTGCCGTGCAGAGAAATCCCTGCTCCCCCATCTTCTTCCAGGCCGCCCGGGGGACAATGCAGGCTTCTTCCCATTCTTCCGCATGGGGCGTGATTTCCTTTTCCAGAAACTTCTTCAGGGTTTGCCGAAAGATCCGGTGCTCATCGGTGTATTGGATAATGTCCACGCTTTGCTCCTCCCTTAATTTTAATTTGATCTTAAAAAGGATGAACTCGGGACGGCGCTGTAAAAAGCTCCGCAGGCAAGGCGCGCAATGCCCGAGGAGAGAGGCGTACTTAAGCGTACGCCGCAACGACGAGGGATGCAGCGCAACACAGCATCCGGGTTTTTTACAGTGTCGTCAATTTTCATATTTTCCGACAATCGAAATAGCACATACATTCTGATGCGGAAAGCCGCCCAGGTTGTGCGTCAGGCCATACCGGGGATTCTTGAGCTGCCGCTTTTCCGCCCGCCCCAGCAACTGCAGATACATTTCGTAAATCATCCGCAGGCCGGAGGCGCCGATGGGATGGCCGAAACACTTGAGTCCGCCGTCCACCTGGGCCGGCACCTGGCCGTCACGATCATAGAATCCGTCCAGGGCATCCTTCCAGGCCTTGCCCCGCTCGGAAATGTGCAGATCTTCGTAGGTCACCAGTTCCGTGATGGAAAAACAGTCATGCAGCTCCATCATGCTGATCTCTTCCCGGGGATTGGTGATCCCCGCCTCCCGGTAGGCCTCGGTGCTGCATTTGCTGGTCGTCACGAAATGCTCGCCCGCCCATTCGTTATAGCCCCCTTCATAGCCGCTGCTGACAGCCAACTGCAGGGCCTTGACGCTGACCAGATCTTTTTTTCCCCAGTTTCCGGGCAATCTCCGGCGTGGTCACAATCGCGCAGGCGGCGCCGTCGCTGACGCCGCAGCAGTCGAAAAGCCCCAAAGGGTGGGAGATAATCGGCGACGAGCACACCTGATCCATCGTCACCTCTTTCCGCAAGTGGGCTTTGGGATTCAGCGCCCCGTTGGCATGGCTCTTCACCGATACATGGGCGATGGCCCGCTTGATGTCCTTATCGGCGACCCTGTATTTGGCGCCGTAGGCCGAGGCAAGCTGTGCAAACAGCCCGGGGGCGGTGGCATTGGGCATCCACTGCCAGAATAGCGTGCCGAACCCGGACCCGGGATTGGGAAGTCCTCCGTAACCCGTGTCCTTCAGCTTTTCCACCCCCAGGGCCAGACAAATATCGTAAGCCCCGGATGCCACGGCATACACCGCTCCCCGAAAGGCTTCCGTGCCGGTGGCACAGAAATTCTCCACCCGGGTCACGCCGATATGGGGCAGACGGAGCGCTACCCCCATGGGCGTGGCACTCTTGCCCATATTGACCTCATCCATACAGGTGCCCAGCCAGGCCGCCTGAATTGCCTTTTTTTCAATCCCCGCATCGGCGAGACACTCCATGAAGGCTTCCACCATCAGCTCCTCGCCGCCCATATCCCAGCGCTCACCGAAACGGGTGCATCCCATTCCGATAATCGCAACCTTATCCTTGATTCCTGAAGCCATTTCCCGAACCTCCTAAAATTTGAAGTGGAATAATTTCCCGATCAGTTGGGATTTCATGATGTCGCCCTCCACCTTCAGCTTGCCCGTGCTGAAGGCCTGCATCCCGTCCAGTTTGCCCTGGATGAGCTGGACAAAATCACCGGCCGCCATCTTGATCGTCGTTGTTGGTTTGGTGGCCAGCCCCGGTTCCACCCGGCAGGCGCTGTCCTTGACCGTAACAAACCAGTCACCGCCGCCGGGACCGGCGATATTGAACTGGAAAACCAGGTCCTTCCCGGCCGCCTTCTCAGCGTTAAAGGCATCGGGCATCATTTTAAAGATATCCTTAACACCCACGCTCGCACCCGGGCCGGCGTCCCTCATCGCCGCCTTTTCCTCCGCCTTGGGCGGCGTCATGAAGGACATGATGGCCAGATTGGCATTGCCCAGTTCCCGGGCGTCCTCCATACTGTTGATCCCGGTCCAGTTGTCCCGGATGTCTTCCGGCGTCGGCGGATTTTTGCCGTCCCCCAGGGTGACCCCGGGGCCCGTCAGGATTGCTGCCCGGCTGTAGTAGCCCGCGGCGGCGTTGACGATCGTCCCCGATTCCCGGCAGTTTTCCGAGCAGAAATAGGCCACGATCCCGGCCACATAATCGGGCCGCAGCTTCTCGAACATATCGGGCGGCATGACATCTTCCGTGAGCCGTGAGGCCGCCACCGGAGCGATGGTGTTCACCAGGATGTTGTATTTCCGGCCTTCTTCTCTGAGCGTGTTCATGAACCCCACCAGGGCCAGCTTGGCCGAGCTGTAATTGGTCTGGCCGAAATTGCCGTAGAGGCCGGCCGCGGAAGTGGTCATGACGATGCGGCCGAAGCCATTGTCGCGCATGGCCTGGACCGCCGGGCGGGTGACGTTGTAGGCGCCGTTCAGATGCACGCCCAGGACCGCCTGCCAGTTCTCCGGTTCCATGTTGGGCAAACCCTTGTCCCGCAGGATCCCGGCATTGTTGATCAGGATATCCACCCGGCCGAATGTCTTCAAGGCGGTTTTGACGATATTGTCGCCGCCCTCCGGCGTGGCGACGTTGTCGTAACTGGCCACGGCCTCGCCGCCCAAATCCTTGATTTCATTGACCACCTGATCGGCGGGGGAGCTGGACCCCTGACCGGCGCCATCCCGGGCGCCGCCGAAATCATTGACGACGACCCGGGCGCCTCGCCGGGCGAGCTCCAGCGCATAGGTGCGCCCCAGACCGGCGCCGGCGCCGGTGACAATCGCCACGCGGCCGTCAAACCGGATTTCGTCCTCCTTCTGAACCGCTTCAGGCTGGGGCTGGGGAACGGCCTTCCAGAAATAGCCTGTAAAACCGCGCTCATTGTCGGTCACTCTCTTCCGGAAACTCATCTTGACGGGCATCCCCACCTTGACATCGTCCAGGTCGCAATCGGTGAAATCCGCCATGAAGCGGCCGCCACCGTCAAACTGGATCATCCCGTAGATGGCGGGCGGATCGACGGACACGGCCAACAGGTCGCCCGTGAAGGTCATGACCCGCGCCGGTCGGTCGGCAAATTCATAGTCATCCTGAGTGTTCAGATGTTCGCAGGCCGGATTGACACAGATGTCCATCTTCGGATATTGGGCAGTCCCGCAGTCCCGGCAGACGCCGCCCACGAGGCCCGTGAGCATCTTGCGTTTCCGCCAGAGTGTGGTCATGGCGGTCTGGGTCGGGGCCTCGGCCCGGATGCCCATTTCCGGCTCGATCAGATTTCTGAATTTCAGAAACTTCATATAATTGTCGATGGTCTTCTTGTCCTCCAGGGAACCCTTGACGCCCATTCTGGGCGGCAGCTTTTTGATATTCTCCGTCACTTTGAAATAGAGGGCATCACATCCCTGGCCGAATCCGGCCACCAGAATGCCGTCGCCGGGTTTCGCCTGCTCCAGGGCCGCCACAAGCATGACCAGGGAGTGGGCGGCACCCGTTTCCCCGCAGCTCTCATGCATGTTATCGATGACTTTCTCCGGTGCGGCGCCCAGTTTTTTTGCCAGGGCCTTGTGTTCCGCCTTGAAAAAACAGGGGAAGACCAGCTTGTCCACATCCTTCATGGAAATATTGAGCTTTTTGAAGAGGCCGTCCACGGCCTCAGGAATGATCTTGCCGTAGCCCTCTTCCCGGAGCCAGCGTTCCTCCCACATGTAATCGAACCGTTTGCCCGCAGCACGGTAGTGGTCCACAAAATCATAGGAAACTGAATGGGAGCCGATAAATTCGGCGATAACATCCTGGTCGCCTACCATCAACGAGGCGGCCCCGTCGCCGAACCACATTTCATAGAAATAGGCGGGCCGGGTCTCCCGTTTGTCCGTGGCCGTCACCAGAACATTTTTCCGGCTGCCTGCCTTGACGCCGTCCAGCGCGGCCAGAAGGCCCGTGGTTCCCGCTTTGAGGGTAGAAGTAAAATCGGCTGTGACCATATCGTCCCGCAGATTCAGGGCGGTCGCCAGGATGCCCGCATTCAGCCGATCGGCGTAAGGCAGCGTGGTGGAGCAGAGATATTCCGCATCGATCGTCCGTTTATCTTTTCCGATGAGGCAGTCCCGGGCCGCCGCAACGGCCATGGTGAGGCTGTCTTCATCGTGATTGCACATGGAGCGCTCACCCTGGGCGACCATGATGATGGCCGGTGCAAACCAGCCCATGGCCTGAAATATGGACATACGGCTCAGCCTCAGCCGGGGGATATAGGCGCCGTAAGATGTGATTCCAATCATAGTACTCCTCCTTTAGATTTTGAACAGTTTCTCAATGAGCTGGGATTTCATCAGGTCGCCTGCGATTTTGATCTTGCCCGAAGTATAGGCCGACATCGCCGACAGCTTGCCGCTCATCATCGTGAGAAAATCCGCACCGGCCATCTTGATGGTTGTGGTGGGCTTCTCATGGACGCCTGATGCAATCTTGCAGGTCCCGTCCTTAACCGTCACAACCCAGTCGCCGCCGCCGTCACCGCTGATGCTGAATTGAAATACCACGTCCACGCCTTTGGCGGCATCGGCCTTGAAGGTTTTAGACATGTTATCAAAGACAACCGCCACACTGGTCCCCGAATCGCCAACCGATGCATCTGAAGCGGGCGGCTCCTGCTTCGGCTGGAGCGCTGCGAGCATATCGCCCAGAACAAGATCGTTGAGCTGCCCGTATTCCCGGGCGCCCTTCAGGCTCAGGATCTTCTCCCAGTTGGCCGCCACGTCCTCCACCGTGGGAACGGACTTGCCTTCGCCGATCACGATCCCGGGACTGGTCATCACCGCCGCACGGTTGTAGAAACCCATCCCGGCGTTATAGATCTTGCCGCTCACCGGGCACTGCTCTGAGCAGAGATAGAGCACCATGGGCGACACGAATTCCGGCTTCATTTTATCGAGCAGCTCCGGCGGCAGAATGTCTGTGGTCAGGCGGGAGGCCGCAATGGGCGCGATGGTATTGACTTTGATATTGTATTTGCCGCCTTCCAGTTTGAGCGTATTCATGAAGCCCACCAGGCCCATCTTGGCGGCGCTGTAGTTGGTCTGGCCGAAATTCCCGTAAAGACCGGCGGCAGAGGTGGTCATGATGATCCGTCCGTAGCCGTTTTCCCGCATGGCCTTGAAGGCGGGCCGGGTCACATGGTAGGCCCCGTTCAGATGGACATCCAGGACGATCTTCCAGTTTTCCGGCTCCATCTTGAGAATCCCCTTATCCCGGAGAATCCCGGCATTGTTGATCAGGATATCCACACGGCCGAAGGCCTTGAGCGCCGTCTTGATGATATTTTCTCCGCCTTCCGGCGTGGCGACGCTGTCATAACTGGCCACGGCCTCGCCGCCCAGACCCTTGATTTCCTTGACCACCTGGTCCGCAGGCGATGCGGAGCCCTGCCCCTCGCCGTCCCGGGCGCCGCCGAAGTCATTGACCACCACTTTGGCGCCCCGCTGGGCCAGCTCCAGGGCATAGACACGTCCCAGGCCGCCACCGGCGCCGGTGATCACCGCCACGCGCCCGTCAAAGCGGACTTCATCCCTGGGGACCGGACCGTATTCGAAGATGCCGTTATCAATTACCAGTTCCCCATTCTTTGCATTGACGACCCGCCAGAGCGCCTTACCCGCATCCATTTTCCAGATCATGGTTTTAATGGGCTCGCCGGGATATAAGGTCTTGGAAAATCGGCAGGCCAGGCGCCGCACCTTCTCCGGCTCGCCGGGAACAAAATTGGCCATCAAGGCCCGGCAGGCATAACCATAGGTGCACAGGCCGTGCATGATCGGTTTTTCAAACCCCACCATCCGGGCAAATTCGGGGTCGGCGTGGAGCTGGAAGACATCCCCGGAGAGCCGGTAAAGCAGCGGCTGGTCCGGCGAGGGCATTGCCTCCACCACGATATCGGGCTCCCGGTCGGGAAAAATCACATCCTTTTTGGGGGCCTCCTCACCACCGAAGTGGCCGTCGAGACGGGCGAAAATCGTGATGATGTTGGTAAAAAGCCGTTTGCCGGCGGCGTCGCAGGTTTCGCTCTCGCCAATCACCAGCGCCCCCTTGGGTCCCTTATCGTAATAATGGCTGACTTTGCCGGTGGTGACGAAGCTTCCCGATGTAGGCATGGGCCGGTGAAAGATGAGTTCTTGTTCGCCATGCAGAACCCCGGCGAGATTAACGTTCGAAGCGACGGCGATGTGACCCAGAAAATCGAAAATGGTCGCAATCGAGAACGTGGGAATCACCTTGAGATTTTTCTCATAGGTGTAATCCAGGTCATCGAAGCCGGCCCCGACGCCAAGGGCATACAGCACGACGTCCTTCCAGTCGTAGTGCTTGGTGACCGGACCAATCGGCTTACCAAGCGCATCCATGTTCAGTGCCATCTCCTGTCCTCCTTTTCATGAACAAATTTTAAAATTGCATTAATCCTGTGCATGCATCCGATCCCGCTGTACAAAGGCAGGAATCAGAATAAATTTGAGGGTTTCTTTTGCTGTACGGATATAATCCCCCCGCTCCAGGCCGGTCATGGGCCGGAAAAAATTCTCTCCGGAAATGAAGTTATGGATGGCGTTCATCACCGTCAGAACCTCCATCATGGCTAGGGGAGAGACCAGCTTTGTATCTTTTGCTAATCCCATGGAACGGGCAATATCGCTTGTAAACTCAGGCACTTTGAAGTCAAGACCAGATTCGTGGCGGGTTTTTCCGAAATAGCGCAACAGAATAAGATTGGAAACTTCGGGATGGGCAAAGAGATAATCCGTCATCACGTCGATGGCGATGGCCATGCGTTCGGCCAGGGGGCGGCCGTGGATCATATTTTCAACATCGATGAGACTTTGTCCGAGATCCTTGTTGATATCCAGGATGACGGACTCGTAGAGGTCCTTCTTTTCACCCCAGTGATAGTGGAGCGTGGAAATGTCGATGCCCACATCCTGGGCAATCATGCGGGTGGTGGCGCCGTGAAAGCCATACTCGCCGAAGATCCGCCGTGCTGCAGCGAGGATCCTGGCCTTCATGGATTCGGGGTCTTTGCGGGCCTTCTCTAAACGGGTTTCCATCGCATCATTCCATCCGATGATTCCATCATATGATGGGGGAGGCGATCATTGCTTAAAAGCAATATCCTGTCAAGAGAATTTTTCTGGCTTTCCCCCTTGACAGGATCAGCATGCTTTCTTATAGTTTTAAGAAAGAAGATGGATTTTTCCGGAGGAGATGATGATGAAATTACTAATTGAATCGCGGAATGCACCTCAGGCCATCGGTCCTTATTCTCAGGCCATTCGGGCCGGCGGCGCCGTTTACCTGTCCGGACAGATCGGCCTGGACCCGGAAACGATGCAAATGGCAGAGGGCATCGACGCCCAGATTCACCGTGTCTTTTTGAATCTTCAGGCCGTTGCCGCCGCTGCCGGGGGAACGCTGGACGACATGGTCAAGCTGACGATCTATCTTACCGATCTCACACACTTTCCCAGGGTGAATGAAATCATGGCGGGCTTCTTCAAGCAGCCCTATCCCGCCCGCGCCACCATCGGCGTGGCCGCCCTTCCCCGCAACGCCCTGGTGGAAATCGATGCGGTGCTGGTGGCGCCGGAATGACCTCGAGGGCGGGAGCCCTTGCCGACAGTGCCTCGAAGTTGCCTGCTTATGTGACCTCGCGTCCGGTTCTTATGATTTCAATCAACTTTTTAGCGCGTCTATTCTTTCCCTGATGGAATCGGCAAGGGCCTGGAGTTCCTCTTCATCCAGTTGGTGAAGAAAATGCATTTCAGGCTGCAGGTGTGATCATCTCCTGCAGACGCCGGAGCAATTCTTCGGGAAGACCAACGCCGGCCACTCCCAGAACGACCTGCGGCCGGCCGCCGAGGACTTCGTAGGCGCGGTTGAGAACCCGATCGTCCCAGATGGTGTCGAAAGGGTCTTTCGTCAGTCTTTCCGAGGCGATGGACGATCCCAGCCCACCAAGCTTCTTCACGACATAGTGATTGGCAAGTCTGGCGAAAAATCGGTTGCCGTCCCTGAAAGCATCCTGATCCGAAGCGGCAAGCCTGCCCCTGTTCTCCAGGAGCCATGCCAGGGACACCATGTCGTGGGCCACGACCGACGGTGATGCCATGACCAGGCCTGTCTCGGGCTGGATGATGATGCCGTCGTCGGGTCCGAAGGTGGCAAGGATCTTGTCTGCTGCAGAAATCACAAGACGCTGCTTTTTCAACAGGGATTCTACGGTGTTGCCCTCCGCCGTCTTCTCCTGAATGGTGGATGCCTCCCGGTGGTATTCGAGTCGCGTATCGGTGCGCCAGTAGCCCACAGCGGCCTTCAACCCCAGGGTGGCGCCCAGCAACACATGGCGGGAACAGCGGGGCATGAGGATGATGTGATCAACCTCCCTGAGGATGTCCGGCATCATCAAGCCGCCCTGCCAATGGGTGCCGACGACCGGGCGCTCTTCATGGAAGGCCTGCCATCCCGCCTCCTCGAAAAAATGGAGCTCCCCGCCTGCCGCCCCGACAGCGCCGGCCATGCCGGAAGCTTCCATCAATTGGCGGGTGCTGCGTGAAAGGCCCTGTGGGGTCAGTTTGACGTGTTCGATTCCGGCCATGTCGCCAACGATGACACGTCGCGCTCCCTTTTCCCGGAGGAGTTCGATCATGACCCCGACGGCGACGGGGTTCGTCGTTGCCGGGTAGGGCTTGCCCGAGTTGTGGGCCGGTTTAATGAAGACGATGTCGCCCCTGGACAGCCATGAAAAGTCTGTGGCTGCTTCGGCAGCGGCACGAACTGCCCGTTTTATATCTTCCCCGTCGCCATTCCTGCCC
The DNA here is from genome assembly GCA_026388595.1 of Deltaproteobacteria bacterium. Lineage (GTDB taxonomy): Bacteria > Desulfobacterota > Syntrophia > Syntrophales > Fen-1087 > JAPLJM01. Next base: position 844 of record JAPLJM010000222.1, on the reverse strand, counting down.
GTTGCGGCCAGAATGACGGGAGTTCTCTCGGATTTTTCCATAGCTTTTACCTCTTGACGTCCTCAGTGAGGGAAAATGCTCATGCTTCACACTGGCACAGTGAAAACCCTTGCATCCCAAGCCCGCATCGTTATTTTACACTCATCTCTGAAGATCTTCAACACCATAATTCAACACGGAAACGGAAGATGATCTTTTATACGCAAAGGGCGTTATTGCTTGACAGGCCTTAGCCGCTTCCCTATACTCGCCTGCGATGAAAAGAACACCTGTCATCGGCCTGAACATGTCTTCAACCGCTCCGGAAAACGGGGGCGGCCGGGACTTGTTTGTGCCCGGGGGTTATATTGACGCCATCGAAAGTGCCGGCGGCATCCCCCTGTGCATTCCCCCTAATGAGAACATCAGGGCCATTCTTCCCCTTCTGAACGGACTTCTTTTTATCGGCGGTCTCGATTACAGGCCGGAACACTACGGCGGTCACGACCAGCCGGAGCATGAGCTTGTTGACGCCCGGCGGGACCGCTTCGACATGGCCCTCGCCGGCTTCATTCTGGAAGACACGCCGCTTCCGGTCCTGGGGATCTGCGGCGGCCACCAGCTCCTGGCGATCACCCGGGGCGGGGCGCTGATTCAGGATATCCGAACGGAATGGGCTCCACCGCAGGGAGGATCACCGCTTCCCCATGCAAAACCGGAGCGGTCCGGTCCTGAAGCCGCAGCATTTCTCCATCCCCTCCGCATCCGGGAGAACAGTCTCATCGCGAAGGCGACCGGGATCGGACCGGAAGAAACACTGGCCGTTAATTCCTTCCATCATCAGGCGATTCACCCGGATCGGATC
>JAPLJM010000359.1 GCA_026388595.1 Deltaproteobacteria bacterium | reverse complement strand
GACAATGGCCGGCCCCGGTGCTTCGTTGATGGCCATGGAGGCCTCCGTCGTTTCGGTAAAATGCAGCTGGGGCAGCGAAAGCGGGTCCTCGCCGCGCTTCAGCAGCCGGGTGGCCTCTTCATCAAAATAACCGGCGTGCTGGTGGAAGATCGCCGTGGCCCGGATGGCCAGGGGGCTTTCCACGTATACGGGCATGTCCTTGGGGAGCCGTCCGTCTTTGGCCAGCAGGTGAAGCGAATAGATGATCTCCTGCGTCCGTCCAACGGCAAAGGCGGGGATGATCACCTTTTCTCCGCGATCGTAGCTGTAATGAATAGCCTCGGCCAGCTCGTTCAGGCTGGCGTCTTCATCCTTGTGATTTCGGTTGCCGTAGGTCGATTCCAGAAAAAGGATATCCGCTTCGGTGATAATCGTCGGATCCTTGATGATTAACTGCGCCGTCCGTCCGATGTCGCCGGAAAAAACGATTTTCATGGACCGGCCGCTTTCATCAACCCGCATATCCAGCAGGGACGCGCCCAGGATATGGCCTGCATCCTTGAAGGTGATGTTGACCCCCGGGCAAGGTTCGAAAGGTTCTTCGTAGGACCGCACCTCAAAAAGGGGAAAGGTCTTATCGGCATCCCTCTGGGTGTACAGGGGCGTTATCCCCCCGTCTCCGTATCGGAGCCGCTTTTTGCTCTTCCAAAGCGCTTCCATCTCCTGGATATGGGCGCTGTCCAGCAGCATGATTTTCAGCAGGTCCCGGGTCGGCGGGGTGGTATAGATCTTCCCGCGAAACCCCTTCTGCACCATCCGGGGCAGCAGGCCGGAATGGTCGATATGGGCGTGGGTAATCAGAAAAAAATCTATCTTTTCGGGTTCATAGATATCCACATCCCAGTTGCGCTTCTCGATGTCCGCATTGCCCTGATGCATGCCGCAATCCACGGCAAAGCGATGACCGTTGGTTTCCAGGATATAGCATGATCCCGTGACGGTGCGCGCCGCACCCATAAACTTGATTTTCATCGGTTCCGTTTCCTCTCTTGCTTTATTCTTGACGGCTTCGTAAAAAGTTCCGCAGGCAAGGCGCACAAATCATGAGAAATTAGGCGTACTTAGGCGTACGCCGCAATGACGAAGGATGCCGTGCAACGCAGCATCCGGACTTTTTACGAAGTCGTCATTCTTCAGACAACACAGATGTTCGCAAACCGCGTCACGTTTTCGTCTTCCCCCATGGCGATCAGCTTGTCCCCCGATTCGATGACGTAATTGGCCAGGGGGTTGAAGATCATCTTCCCGGAATCCTTTTTCACAGCGACGATAATGAGCCCGTAGTTATGGCGGATTTCCGATTCTTCCAGGGATTTGCCGATGATGGGCGAGCCGTCGCAGACGGGCAGTTCCTCCATTCTCAACTCCAGGCTCTGCCGGCGGGTGGTGATTTCAATGAAATCCAGCATGGCGGGCCTCAGGATCGCCATGGCCATCCTCATCCCGCCCAGGGTATAGGGCGACATGACCCGGTCGGCGCCCGCCCGGAGCAGGCGGTGCTCCGACTCTTCCTGCTCCGATCGGGACAGGATGAAGATATGCTGGTTCAGTTCCTTGGCGGTCAGGATGACATAGAGATTCTCCGCATCCGTGGGCAGCACGCAGACAAGACCTTTCGCCCGTTTGATGCCGGCATTGATGAGCGATTTATCCTGCGTGGCGTCGCCCTTGTAGTGAATGTAGCCGTCTTCTTCAAGCTTCTGAAGCACCTCCGGATTGTTGTCAATGACGACAAACTCAACATTATCCGCCTTGAGTTCCCTGCAGATCAGATAGCCGATCCTCCCGCACCCGCAGATGATATAATGATTTTTCATTTTTGTGATCATTTTTTTCTGTTTCCCCCTCCCGGTTATTGCCAATAGACGTCCTTCGATCGTGGCCTCAGCCAGCAGGCCGACAGTATACAGCATGGTGCCGACGCCAAAGATAATCAAAACCACCGTGAACAGTTGCCCTTCCCAGGTTCGTGGCACAAAGTCGCCATAGCCGACCGTCGAAATGGTTACAATGGTTGTATAGAAGGACGCCACAAAACCCCAGCCCTCGATGAGGTCATACCCCAGCGTGCCGAAAATGATGA
>JAPLJM010000102.1 GCA_026388595.1 Deltaproteobacteria bacterium | reverse complement strand
GCCAGAATCCCCTATGATATCCTCGGCCGGATCGCCAACCGGATCATCAACGAGGTCCGGGGTGTGAACCGGGTGGTCTACGACATCAGCTCAAAACCGCCCAGCACCATTGAATGGGAATAATCAGACCGCCAGCATATGCCAAAACGAACAGACATTAAAAAAATTCTGATCATCGGCTCCGGTCCCATCATCATCAGCCAGGCCTGCGAGTTCGACTATTCCGGCACCCAGGCCTGCAAGGCGCTGAAAGAAGAGGGTTACGAGGTCGTCCTGATCAACAGCAACCCGGCGACGATCATGACAGACCCGGAAACGGCCGACCGGACCTATATTGAGCCCATCACACTACGAGGTCGTCCTGATCAACAGCAACCCGGCGACGATCATGACAGACCCGGAAACGGCCGACCGGACCTATATTGAGCCCATCACACCGGAGGCTGTCGAGAAGGTCATCGCCCGGGAACGGCCCGACGCCCTCCTCCCGACCCTGGGTGGCCAGACGGGTCTCAACACGGCGGTTGCCGTCGCCGAAAGCGGCGTTCTGGCAAAATACGGCGTGGAAATGATCGGCGCTTCCCTGGAGGTCGCCAAAACCATGGAGCAAGTCTTTGCTGTTGCCGCCGGGATCGGTTTTCCCATCATCATCCGCCCCTCGTTCACTCTGGGCGGAACGGGGAGCGGCGTCGCCTACAACCGGGAAGAGCTGGCCATCATCGCCAAGGGCGGCCTGGAGGCCAGCATGATCCACGAAATCATGCTGGAAGAATCGGCCCTGGGGTGGAAGGAATTCGAGCTGGAGGTCATGCGCGACCGGGCTGATAACGTCGTCATCATCTGCTCCATTGAAAATCTGGACCCCATGGGCATCCATACGGGCGAATCCATCACCGTCGCCCCCGCCCAGACTCTTACTGACGTTGAGTATCAGACCATGCGTGATGCGGCCATTGCCATCATGCGGGAGATCGGCGTGGAAACAGGGGGATCGAACGTCCAGTTTGCCGTTCACCCCGATACGGGCGAGATGATCGTCATCGAAATGAATCCCCGGGTATCCCGATCATCCGCTCTGGCCTCCAAGGCCACGGGTTTTCCCATCGCCAAGATCGCCGCCAAGCTCGCCGTCGGCTACACCTTGGACGAAATTCCCAATGATATCACAAAAGAAACCATGGCTTCCTTCGAGCCCACCATCGACTATGTCGTCACCAAGATTCCCCGCTGGACCTTTGAAAAATTTCCCGAGACCGAGGACATCCTGACCACGTCCATGAAGTCCGTGGGAGAGACCATGGCCATCGGCCGGACCTTCAAGGAATCGCTGCAGAAGGCGGTACGCTCTCTGGAAATCGGCCGTTTCGGCATTGTCGAGGCCGTTCCCCCCGATATCCGGGAATCCAGAGAACTCGTCGTCAGCCGCCTGAAGACCCCCAATTCCCTGCGCCTCTTTTATCTTGCCGCCGCCTTCCAGCTGGGCATGCCCCTGACCGAGATCCAGGCGATCACCCGGATCGACCCCTGGTTTCTGGATCAGATCCGTCAGATCGTAGAAGCGGAGACGCTGCTCGCAGCAGCAGCCCCGTCCGATGACCTGCTCCGGGAAGCGAAGCAGTGGGGCTTCTCCGACCGCCGTCTGGCCCAACTCTGGAAAACCACGGAGGATGACATCCGCCTGCGGCGTTTTGACAGGCATATCCTGCCGGTTTACAAACTGGTGGACACCTGCGCCGCCGAGTTCGAAGCCTATACGCCCTATTACTATTCCACCTATGAGGTGGAGAACGAGGCCAGACCCTCGACAAAACCCGGGGTGGTCATCCTGGGCGGCGGGCCGAACCGGATCGGCCAGGGCATCGAATTCGACTACTGCTGTGTGCATGCTTCCTTTGCGCTGCGCGAAGAAGGCTATGAGAGCATCATGGTCAATTCCAACCCCGAAACGGTGAGCACCGACTATGACACCTCGGACAAGCTTTTTTTCGAGCCGGTGACGCTGGAGGACGTCCTGCACATCCTGCATACGGAAAAACCGATGGGCGTGATCGTGCAGTTCGGCGGGCAGACCCCGTTGAATCTGGCCAGAGGGCTGGAGGCCGCCGGGGCGCCGATCCTGGGGACCTCTCCCGACGCGATCGACCGGGCGGAAGATCGGAAGCGCTTTCAGGAAATCGTCCAGCTGCTGAACCTCAAGCAGCCGGACAATGACACGGCCATGGACGCCGACGAGGCCGTCCGGTCGGCGGAGCGGATCGGCTACCCCGTCGTCGTGCGGCCTTCCTATGTGCTGGGCGGACGTTCCATGGAGATCGTCTACGATACGGTCGCCCTGCGGCGGTTCATGGAAAAGGCGATCCATGTCTCGCCCGGTCATCCGATCCTGATCGACAAGTTTCTGGAGGACGCCATCGAGGTGGATGTGGACGCGATCAGCGACGGGGTGGACACGGTCGTCGCCGGCATCATGGAGCATATCGAAGAAGCCGGCATCCATTCCGGCGACAGCGCCTGCGTCCTGCCGCCCATCACCTTTTCCGGGGAACTGCTGGACGCCATTCAGCGGCAGACAAAAATGATCGCCCGGGAGCTCAAGGTGGTGGGGCTCATGAATATTCAGTTTGCCGTCAAGGACGGCGTCCTTTACGTCCTGGAGGTCAATCCCCGCGCCTCCCGGACGATCCCCTTTGTGAGCAAGGCCATCGGCGTCCCGCTGGCGAAACTGGCCACCAAGGTCATGCTGGGGAAGTCCCTGAAAGAGCTCGGGTTTACCGAAACCATCCGGCCGAATCATATCGCCGTCAAGGAAGCGGTTTTCCCCTTCAGCCGCTTTCCCGATGTGGATATTCTGCTGGGGCCGGAAATGAAATCCACCGGGGAAGTCATGGGCATCGACCATTCCTTCGGCATGGCCTTCGCCAAATCACAGATGGCCGCCGGATTCCACCTGCCCAAAGAGGGCCGGGTTTTCATCAGCGTGCATGACAGCCATAAGGATAAAATCGTACCGGTTGCGGAGGCCTTTCAGAAGATGGGGTTCGAAATCTGGGCCACCCACGGAACGGCCGCCCGGCTGGCGCACTTCGGGGTCGAAGCCAGGACCGTGCTTAAAGTCAGCGAAGGACGCCCCCATGTGGTGGATCACATCAAGAACGGCGATATCCAGGTGGTGATCAACACGACGGTGGGCCGCCAGTCTTCCCGCGACGCCTATCATATCCGCCGGGGAACGCTGCAGTATAACGTGCTTTACACGACCACCATCGCCGGCGCCCGGGCGCTCAGCGAGGCC
>JAPLJM010000001.1 GCA_026388595.1 Deltaproteobacteria bacterium | reverse complement strand
CGCCTCTTTCCGTCCTTTTGCGGCCTCGATGAAAACGGCCAGGTTATTTTTTATCTTTTCCTGCCCGATATACTCGCCAAGATTTCTGGGGCGGAGTGACAGCTCAAACCCGGTTTCCATCTCCAGGGTGACCGGACTGATAAGGGGATTTATTACAACCTTGTCTGTCATAGAAACAGCCTCTTCCATAAGAAATATAGACTTACAGAGAACTTTGCATACCCGCTGAAAAATGGTTCGCAAGCGGCGAATCAAATGTTTTCCGCATTTCCAGTGGAGACGTTAACGGTTCGTATGATATCACGAAACAAATGGTCGTCTTCTTGGCGGAAAAGATTTTTGAGCGGCGGCGAAGCCATTTTTCAAGTGGTTTCTTACACCGTTCAACCCGATAAACTCTTCAAGGCCTCTTTTAACAACATGTCGAGGCTCAGAACTCCGGACACTTCGGCGATCACCTTATCGATGGCATTTTTAGCGGCGGCAGTTTTATAACCCAGATTCACCAGGGCCGACAGGGCGTCCTCTTTCATAGTGTCTTCCCTTTCCCTGCCAGGAGCGCCTTCCACTGCGATCTCTCCCAGGTCGATCTTGAGGATCTTGTCCTTCAACTCCAGCACCATCCGCTCTGCCGTCTTTTTGCCCACACCGGGGATGGCCACCAGCCGGCCCAGGTTGCCCTGCATCACTGCCCGGACGAACTCACGGGCCGGAATCCCCGAGAGGATGTTCAAGGCAAGCTTTGGACCGATGCCGCTTACAGAAATCAACATCTGAAAAATTCCCTGGTCTTCCAGGGTGTGAAAGCCGAAGAGCTGCAGGGCGTCTTCCTTGACATGGGTGTAGATGTTCAGGTTCACGTGCTGGCCCGTTTCCGGAAGTTCATAGAAGGTGGTCAAGGGCACAAAGATCCGGTAGCCGATCCCGTGGGCATCGACGATCACGTGGCTTACGGACTTATAGATCAGGATGCCTTTGATGCGTGCAATCATTTCAGGAGACCTTTGAAAAATGGCTTCGCCGCCGCTCAAAAATCTTTTTCGCTTCAGCGATCTTCTTGTCCTATGATGATTAAAGACAAGCTGTTAACTTCAGTACTGGAAAGGCGAAAAACATTTGATTCGCCGCTTGCGAACCATTTTTCACCGGTTATACAAAGACCTCTTCAGATGGATTCGACCTTTAAAAAGTTGGCGTGACAGATGGCGACCGCTATGGCATCGGCCGCGTCCGGCGGCGGCAGCGCTGTAAGATTCAGCATGGCTTTGACCATGATCTGGACCTGGCTTTTTTCGGCACGGCCATAGCCGACAACGGCCTTTTTAATTTCCAGAGGGGTATACTCAAAAATCGGGGTGCCGCTATTGGCGCCCGCCAGGACGACAACACCCCGCACATGAGATTGCCTGATCAGGCTTTTCACATTTTTCCCATAAAAAACGTCTTCCACAGCCATACAATCGGGCCGTGTCTCTCCGATCACCTCCAGGAGGCGCTGATAGATGGTCCTCAAGCTGCCGGACAGGGTGGCGCCCTTGTCTAGACCGATTTCGCCGTACAGCACATACGAAAACCCCTGGCGACGCTTTTCCACGACGGCGTAACCGGTCTTGCGACGTCCGGGATCAATGCCTAAAATTCTCACTCAGACACTCAGCCGCTCCATGACATCATCGGCAATATCAAAATTAGCATAGACATTCTGGACATCGTCGTTATCTTCGAGCTTTTCCATCAATTTCAGCATCTGCTCCGCTTTTCCCTCTTCCAGCTTGACCGTCGTCTGGGGAATCAGGCTGATTTTGGCTTCAATGTATTTGACCTTTCGCTGGTCGATGGCATTTTTGACTCCTTCAAAGGAGGCGGGATCGGTAATGATCTCAAGCTCATTTTCCTCTTCCCGCACATCCTGCGCCCCTGCTTCAAGGGCCAACTCCATGAGTTCATCTTCATTAACCGCTTTTTTATCCAGAAGAATGCTGCCCTTCTTTTCAAATATCCAGGAGACACAGCCATTTTCACCGAGATTGCCGCCATGCTTTGAAAAGATGTGCCTGATTTCCGCCACCGTCCGATTCTTGTTGTCCGTCATCACTTCCACCAGCACCGCAGCGCCGCCGGGGCCATATCCCTCATAGGTAAATTCCTCATAGATTACGGCATCAGCGCCCGTGCCGGTCCCTTTCTTGATCGCCCGTTCAATGTTGTCCTTGGGCATGTTTTCTTCCTTGGCCGCCGCGACGGCCTGCCGCAGACGGGCGTTGGCCTCCGGATCTCCCCCGCCAATTCTCGCCGCCAAGGTGATCTCTTTGATTATTTTTGTGAAGATCTTGCCGCGTTTGGCATCAATGGCACCCTTTTTTCTTTTAATGGTGCTCCACTTAGAATGACCGGACATGATGACTGCTCCTCTATTCGCTATTTATAGCCTTCATTAACCTTTCCCTCTCTCCCGGCAGGGAGGGGCTGGGTCAGGGACTCTCATTAATGACATTGAGGCGAAACTGAAACATACAATGGAGCGCTTGCATAGCATAACCCATAATCATTGTAAAATAAAAAAAGCCCCTTCACGAATATGAAGGGGCTTTAGTTTTAAATCCCGGCAGTTCCCTACTCTCCCACACAGTCGCCCGTGCAGTACCATCGGCGCTAGAGAGCTTAACTTCCGTGTTCGGGATGGGAACGGGTGGGTCCTCTCCGCTATAACCACCGAGATATCTCTACGTTTTATAAAAACAATCGCATATCGTGAACGCATCGCTGATGCATTGCATATATAAGACCATAATTATGGTCAAGCCTCACGACCGATTAGTATCAGTAAGCTCAACACATTACTGTGCTTGCACATCTGACCTATCAACCTCGTACTCTACAAGGGGTCTTCAGTCCTGGTGTCTCCACCAAGAGGGATATCTTATCTCGAGGTGGGCTTCCCGCTTAGATGCTTTCAGCGGTTATCCCTTCCGAACATAGCTACCCAGCGATGCCGCTGGCGCGACAACTGGAACACCATCGGTTCGTCCATCCCGGTCCTCTCGTACTAGGGACAGCTCCTCTCAAATATCCTGCGCCCACAACAGATAGGGACCGAACTGTCTCACGACGTTCTGAACCCAGCTCACGTACCGCTTTAATT
>JAPLJM010000169.1 GCA_026388595.1 Deltaproteobacteria bacterium | reverse complement strand
GACGGAAAAGGGCCTTGGCGTCGGGGAGTTCCCCGACCTGAAACCCCTCGCGGACTGGGCAAAGCAGATGGGATTTCAGATGATCCAGCTTCTGCCCGTGAACGACACGTCTGTTTGTTTGGACTGGACCGACTCCTACCCCTATTCCATCCTCTCCGTCTTTGCCCTCCATCCACTCTATTTGAATCTGCCGGATATTGAAGGCCTTTCCGAATCCATGATCCGGGAAATCAACGACATCGCGAAACAATTGAATGGGAAAAGCGTTGTGGATTATGAGGCTGTCATGTCGGCCAAAATGGCTTTCCTGAGGAGGATCTTTGCAGCGCAGGCCGCAGATTTCCTCGCTTCCGCGACGTTTCAGGCCTTCCTCGAGGAACAGACCGACTGGCTCAGACCCTATGCGGCCTTCTGTTGTCTGCGCGACCGTCATGGCACCAGCGATTGCCGGAACTGGGGCAAATTCAGCCGGATCACCCCGGCGGCCATCGATCAATTGACCGATCCCGGCGCCCCGCATGCCCGGGAGGTTGCCTTTCATTATTTTATTCAGTATCACCTGCATCAACAGTTGCTTGCAGCGGCTCAATATGCCCGCGAGCGCGGCGTCGTCCTGAAGGGCGATGTCCCCATCGGCGTCGATAAGGCGAGCGTAGAGACCTGGCTGTATCCCGATGGATTCAAGATGGACACTGCCGCTGGGGCGCCGCCCGACGATTTTGCCGTGGAGGGGCAGAACTGGGGATTTCCGACCTACGACTGGCAGGCCATGGCCGCCGGTGGATACAACTGGTGGCAAAGACGGCTGACGCATTTAAGCCGATATTTTGACGCGATCCGCCTCGATCATGTGATCGGCTTCTTCCGGATCTGGGAGATTCCCGGTCATGCGGTGACGGCGTTGAGAGGCAGATTCAACCCGGCGATTCCGCTTTCCAGGGATGAACTGGAAGCGGCGGGGATGAAAGACGTCGACGCCCTCTGCGAACCCTGCATCACCGCCTGTTCCCTGGCGCAGATCTTTGGCGGTCAAGCGGAAGAAGTCATCCGGGAATACCTCGAACCCTCAGGAACGGGTTGTTACCGTTTCCGGCCCGAATTTGATTCCCAGGACAAAATCGCGGCCCATTTTTTTTCACGCCTGCATGACCCTGAAGCGCCGAAGGATGAACAGCATCGGGTGCTGCACAACCTTTTCCGCCTCCATGACGATGTGGTGCTTATCCCGGATAAGCCAGGCGAGCACATGTTTTTTCATCCCCGGATCGCCATGGACCTGACTTTCGCCTTTCAGGCCCTGAACACGGAAACACAGGCCATTTTACGGCGTTTTTATCAGGATTATTATTTCGAACGTCAGGAATCCTTCTGGGCCGAAGGCGCCAGGGTCAAACTGTCGGCGCTGAAGTCCGCCACGGAGATGCTGATCTGTGGAGAGGATCTGGGGATGGTTCCCCGCTGTGTGGCCAAAGTCATGGGGGATCTGGGGCTGCTGTGCCTCCGCATTCAGCGGATGCCGGCGGAACCCGGGATGGCCTTCGGCGCCCCAGCCGCCTATCCCTATCTTTCTGTGGCCACGCCGTCATCTCACGACATGTCCACGATCCGCGGCTGGTGGGAGGAGGCGGACCGCGCCCTTATCCAGATCTATTACGGTCAGATTCTGGGCCATCAGGGCGTCGCCCCCAAAATCTGCGAACCCCGGATCTGCCGGGAGGTCATCGCCCTCCATCTCAGCAGCAGCAGCATGTGGGCGGTCTTCCCCATCCAGGATATCCTGGGCATGAGTGCGGACCTCCGGCGCCCCGATCCGCGTGAAGAGCGCATCAATGAGCCGGCCACCTGCCATTACCACTGGAATTTCCGCCTCCACCGCACCCTGGAGGATCTCCTTTCTCAACAACAATTCATAGCAGAGGTCCGGGAAATGGTCTGTTCATCAGGCCGCGGAAGGGCATCATGAATAATACAGGAGAACAGCCGATGCGAAAAACCAAGATTGTCTGCACCATCGGACCGGCGAGCAGCACGGCGCAAATCATCGAAAAGATGATCGAAGGCGGCATGGATGTGGCGCGCCTGAATTTCTCTCACGGAACGCATGCGGATCATGAAGAGAAGATCGGCCTGATCCGCACCATCTCGCAGCGTCTCAACAGGCCGGTGGCCATCCTGCAGGACCTTGCCGGGCCCAAGATCCGCGTGGGCCTTATCCCCGAACCCGGCATCATGCTGGAGCCGGGACAGGACTTCATTCTGACGACCCTTGACATCCAGGGGACGCACGAACGGGTCTCCATTTCCTACCAGCCTCTCCCCAAAGAGGTCAAAACGGGCGACCGGATTCTTTTGTCCGACGGCCTGATGGAACTGCGGGTCCTCAAGACCAGCGCCACCGGCGTCTATTGCCGGGTCATCACCGGCGGTCTGCTCACCTCGCACAAGGGCGTCAACCTGCCTTCCGGAACCATCCGGACCTCGACCCTGACGAACAAGGACCGGGAAGACCTCCGGTTCGGGCTGGCCCACGATGTGGATTATGTGGCCCTGTCCTTTGTCCGGTCGGCCGAAGATGTGGCGTCGGCCCAGGCGATCATCCGGCAGGCGGGTAAGAACACCCCCGTGATCGCCAAGATCGAAAAACACGAGGCGCTGAAGCATATCGATGCGATTCTGGCGGTATCCGGCGGTCTGATGGTCGCCCGGGGGGATCTGGGCGTCGAGATTCCCCTGGAAGATGTCCCCCTGATCCAGAAAAAGCTTATCCGGCAGGCCAATACCGCGGGGAAACCGGTCATTACGGCGACACAGATGCTCCGCTCCATGGTGGAGGCGCCGCGCCCGACCCGGGCAGAAGCGGCCGACGTGGCCAACGCCGTCCTGGACGGCACCGATGCAGTCATGCTCTCCGAGGAAACAGCCGCCGGCGCTTATCCCGTCGAAGCCGTCCGCTTCATGGACCGTCTGGCGCGGATCGCGGAAACCGGCTATGCCTATGCGAACTTCCTGCACCAGACCCCCCGGAGAAATATCTCGGAATCTGTCGCCCATGCCTCCTGTGTCCTTGCCGATCATCTGGACGCCCGGGGCCCGTGATCGCCCTCTCCCCGGACAGGGAAACGGTCCGCAGGCTGACGCTGGTCTGGGGATGCCAACCCTATCTGATAGATGAGGTAAAGGATACCGATGCCATCTTTGAAACGGCCCCGGCGGATGCCTTGAAAGCCGCAGGTCTGAAGGCAGGCGATCTCGTGGTGATGACGCTGGGCCATCCCCTCTACGAGACGGGGACGACCAATATGATCCGGGTGAAGCAGTTATAGCGGGCGAAGGAATTGAAAACATGTGGAAGTTTAAAAACATCTGATGGAGCCTGGCCTTCAAGCTTTCGCTGCTGATCCTGTCCAGTTACTGTGATTTCAGGATTCTCGACCCTTCAGTTATTCGGTCTATGTCAAGTCATAAAAAAAGGGGCTGAGATTTCTCTCAGCCCCTGAATATTTGGCGGGGTCGATGGGACTCGAACCCACGGCCTCCGGCGTGACAGGCCGGCGTTATAACCGACTTAACTACGACCCCGTACAAATCTTTTAAGTGTAACTCAATGAAACTTTTCAGGGCTTCATCTAACTTTCGTGGTAGGCGGAACAGGACTTGAACCTGTGACATCCACGGTGTAAGCGTGGCGCTCTCCCAGCTGAGCTACCCGCCCGTCTCCCTGCTCTTCAGCGGGGAGTGACTTCTAACAAGAACGGGAGCGGATGTCAAGCGCTAAATCATCAATGATTCATCGGAACCTGGAGCGGATCGACCACCGGTATTATAATGGCCGGCGGCGGCAAATTCATCAGTGTTTCAACCGGTGCGGCAGCGTCAATTTTCAACGCTTCCGGCCCCTCCTGAGGAAGCAGGGCTACTCTCAAGACGTCATCCATATGCTCCACCAGTATGAGTTCTAAGGCCTTGACCACATTGGCCGGCACATCCGCCAAATCCTTTTCATTATCCTTGGGAATAAGGACCGTTTTCAGGTTTCCCCGATGGGCCGCCAGTAATTTTTCCTTCAGTCCGCCAATGGGCAGCACCCTGCCCCGCAAGGTGATTTCACCCGTCATGGCCAGGTCGCCACGGACCTTCCTTTTTATAAAGGCCGAGGCAATGGCGGTCGCCATGGCAATGCCGGCGGAGGGACCATCCTTGGGAATGGCGCCTTCCGGAACATGGATGTGAATATCTGTTTCCTTGTAGAAATTCTCCGGCAATCCGAACGTATCCGCCCGCGCACGGACATAGGTCAGTGCGGCCTGCACGGATTCCTGCATCACGTCCCCCAGCTTTCCTGTCATCATCATCTTGCCCGTACCCTTCATCAGCGAAACTTCGATAGCCAGAAGTTCGCCGCCAACCTCCGTCCAGGCCAGCCCCACGGCCAATCCGATACTGTCTTTACCTTCGGTTTCGCCATGACGGTATTTGGGAACGCCAAGGTATTTCTGAACGCTCTTTGAAGAAATCTTGATCAGTCCGTTATTGCCGCTGGTCACGATTTCCCGGGCTACCTTCCGGCAGATGGCCGCGATCTCGCGCTCCACATTTCTCACGCCGGCTTCCCGGGTGTATTGCCGGATAATGGTCATTAACGCCCCTTCGGAAAAGGAGATGTTTTCGCCCGTAAGACCATTGGCCTCCAAATCCTTCTTGACCAGAAATCTCTGGGCAATGTTCATTTTTTCCGGTTCCGTATAACCGGCAATCCGGATCACTTCCATCCGGTCTTGCAGGGGCGCCGGAATGGTTTGCAGCACGTTCGCCGTTGTGATGAACATGATGTCCGACAGGTCGTAATCCACTTCCAGATAATTATCGTTAAAGGCGTTGTTCTGCTCAGGGTCCAGCACCTCCAAAAGCGCCGAAGAAGGATCACCCCGAAAATCAGAACTCAGCTTATCCACTTCATCAAGACAGAAGACGGGGTTATTGGTGCCGGCTTTTTTCAGGAGTTGTACAATTTTTCCGGGCAGCGCACCAATATAGGTCCTTCGGTGACCCCGGATTTCCGCTTCGTCCCGAACCCCGCCCAGAGACAGGCGGACAAATTTTCGGTTTGTAGCCCGGGCCACGGACTTGGCAATGGACGTCTTCCCGACGCCGGGGGGACCCACAAGACAAAGGATGGATCCTTTATTCTTTTTCACCAGTGATTGCACCGCCAAATATTCAAGGATCCGCTCTTTGACCTGCTTGAGACCGTAATGATCTTCCTCGAGAATAACCTCAGATTCCTTCAAGGTATGTTTGTTTTCCGTTTTTTCAAACCAAGGCATGTCCAACAGCCAGTCGATATAATTCCGAGACACCGTTGCTTCGGCAGACATAGGCGCCATCATCTGCAGCTTTTTGATCTCCGCCTTAACCTTTTTCTGGGCTTCTTCGGACATCTTCTTGTTCTTCAGTTTCTTTTCTAAATCTATGATTTCAGTTTTGAAATCATCCTTCTCGCCCATTTCTTTCTGGATCGCACGCATCTGTTCATTGAGATAATAATCTTTCTGGGTCTTTTCCATCTGTTTCTTGACCCGTCGCTTGATCTTTTCCTCCACCTGCAGGATCTCGATTTCGCCCAGCATCATCTCATAAATATTCTCCAGGCGCT
>JAPLJM010000154.1 GCA_026388595.1 Deltaproteobacteria bacterium | reverse complement strand
GGCCATCAGCGCGGCGATGCGGGTCACGTTCAACGCGTCCACCGGCTCCATGCAGCAGCCGAAGCGGACATCATCGATCATAGCCGGGTCGATGCCCGCGCGTTTGACGGCCTCTTTCATGACGACGCTGCCAATAACAGGCGTGTTCAGGTTTTTGAGAGTGCCGCCAAACTCCCCAATGGCGGTACGGCAGGCAGAAACAATAACGACATCTTTCATTGCAGAACCTCCTTTAATGATTTATCATGACCAACAAATATATCCATGAATAGGACAGCTCATAATATAAGACTTGCCTGATGTCAATCAGGATGATTTGATTTGCGGAAAAGATTTTTGAGCGGTGGCGAAGCCATTTTTCAAAGGTCTCTTACGCTTCTGTCGCCGTAATTGACATCCTTGAAAAAAAAGTGTAGTAAGGCCAAGCGTAAGCGAATCACATCAACACGAGCGAGGTTGCGCGATGCACGACACTTTCAAAGCCATCAAGATCAGCGATCATGTCTACTGGGTCGGCGCCATCGACTGGAGCATCCGGGACTTTCACGGTTATATGACCAAACGGGGCAGCACTTACAATGCCTATCTCATCCTGGCGGAAAAGGCGACCCTGATGGACACGGTCCGGACACCCTTCCGGGACGAAATGATGGCGCGCATTGCTTCGGTCATCAACCCCGCTGACATTCAATACATCATCTCGAACCATTCCGAAATGGACCACTCGGGCTGTCTGCCGGAAGTGATTGATGCTGTCAAACCGGAGAAGGTGTACACGTCCGTCATGGGGGCCAAAACGCTCAAAGAAATCTTTCACGGAGACCTGCCTCTGATCCCGCTCAAAGACGGCGACAGCCTCAGCCTGGGGAATATGACCCTGTCTTTTCTGGAAACCCGCATGCTGCACTGGCCGGACAGCATGTTCAGCTATCTGGCAGAGGAGCAGGTGCTCTTCTCCCAGGATGCTTTCGGCATGCATCTGGCGTCGTCCCAGCGATTTGACGATGAGGTAGACCCCGCCATCCTCCGTTATGAGGCAGCCACCTACTTTGCAAATATCCTGACACCCTATGCGGCCCTGATCACCAAGCTGTTGGCCCGTGTTACCGCCTCCGGTCTCAACTTTAAAATCATCGCGCCGGACCACGGCCCGGTATGGCGCACGGATATTCACGGCATCGTAAACCGTTATGCCGAATGGGCTCTCCAAAAACCGGCAAGGAAGGCCGTGGTTCTTTATGGCACCATGTGGCACAGCACGGAGAAGATGGCCCTGGCCATTACGGAGGGCCTCCTCACGGGCGGCATGGAGGTCAAGCTGATGTCCATGGATGCCTGTCACCGGAGCGATGTGGCCTTCGAGCTTCTGGGTGCGGGGGCGCTTATCGTGGGATCATCCACGCTGAATAACCATATGCTGCCCGGCATGGCCGACGTTCTGACCTATCTCCGGGGGCTGAAACCGAAAAATCTGCTTGGCGCGGCTTTCGGTTCCCATGGCTGGAGCGGCGAGGCGCCCCGCCAGATCGAGGAGATGCTTGCCGACTTCAGGGTCGAACTTGTGGGCAACCCCATTCAGACCCGGCATGTCCCGGATCAGGGTGTGCTCACACAATGCTGCGAACTGGGGCGACTCATCGCGGAAAAGTTGCGAGATAAAGTTGGGGACTAGAGATAAAAATAAAAAGTGAAGGGAGATCCATGATGCAAAAGTATGTCTGTGATGTATGCGGTTATGTCTATGACCCATCAAAGGGTGATCCTGACGGAGGTATTCCAAAAGGGGTCGCCTTCGAAGACCTTCCCGAAGATTGGGTTTGCCCGATTTGTGGATCCGGCAAAGATGCCTTCGTGCCTGAGTGAATAACAACTTAACCATGGGGGAGACCGGCAGCATGGATACAAAATCAGCTCTACATATGGCCTATACCGGGGAAGCCAAGGCGGCGCTTCGGTTGAAAGTCTATGCCGAAAAGGCCGAAAAGGAAGGATATGCGCAGATGGCCAAGCTCTTCCGGGTCATCGCCTTTTCCGAGGAAATTCACGGCAGCCGGGCTTTGAAGCTGCTGCGGGAAGTGAAGGGCACGGAAGAAAATCTCGCCGCCAGCTTCGAATCAGAAACACATGTGGCGGACGTGTCCTATAACCAATTTATCAAGCAGGCGGAAGCGGAAGGCAACAACGCCGCTGTTGTGCATTTCAGCCAGAGCCAGGATGTGGAGGAAATTCACGCCAAGCTCTATAAGGAAGCCATGAATCACTTCATGGAGGAGCGCGAAACCACCTATTATGTCTGCAAAATCTGCGGATACGTTTCCGATGGTATTCTCCCGGATGAGTGTCCCGTCTGCAGCGCTAAAAAAGACCAGTTCGTCACCTTCGATTGACGACAGGGTAACCTGCGTTGTGGTGCACCAAGATGCCATGAGGAAGTCATCATGAGAGGCTTATT
>JAPLJM010000340.1 GCA_026388595.1 Deltaproteobacteria bacterium | reverse complement strand
AATTTTGTGCCGTCGAGCAGGACGCCGGTATAATGGACGGTAACTCTTGTCCACGGGCTGGGTGTTTTCTCTCCTTTCCCTTCCTTCAGGATGACATACTGCAGGCCCGATGGCGTCATGACGGCATTGGGATATTTTTGCCTGATCATTGCCTGTTCCCCGGCAATTTTTTCCTGCTTGTCTTTTTCAGCCTTCTGTCTGAGTGCATCAAAGGCATCCTGATCGGCTTTGAAGGCCTTGGCCTTGTCGCCAACCCTGATGATCTTGACGGTCTGTATCGTATCGCCCTGCCTGATGGCCTTGACGACCCCCAGTCCCTCGACAACATGGCCGAAAACGGTGTGCTTGCCGTCCAGCCAGGGGGTTCCCGCGTGGGTGATAAAAAACTGACTGCCATTGGTGCCCGGGCCGCTGTTGGCCATGGACAATGTGCCCGGAGCTTCATGCTTGAGTGTGGGATCAAACTCGTCGGGGAATTTGTAGCCAGGCCCGCCGGTGCCGTCTCCTGCGGGATCACCGCCCTGGATCATAAAATTGGGGATGACGCGATGAAAAGTCAGTCCGTCATAGAAACGAACATCGATGCCGCGATTGGATTCCTTGGCGCCCTCGGCCAGACCGACAAAGTTGGCAACCGTTAAGGGCGTTTTTTCAAATTCCAGTTTGGCAAGGATGTCTCCCCTGGAAGTAATAAATTTTGCATAAAGTCCGTCTGCCAGTTGCAACTCCTCAAGAGCCCTGCTTTCTCCTGGGTTAAATGCAACGAGGACAAGAAAACATAGGCAGGTCATCCACATCATCTGTTTCATAACGTTCTCTCCCTGGATTCTGTTTTGTGCCGGCACTTGCAATGGTGACGCACGTGCGACACTGTCACAGACTAAGCCGATTGACCTCCGGCTGTCAAGGGTAAGAACCAACAGATTTATGGCAATTCAAATACGCTGTTGCTGTCCTGGCATTTATTTCGGGGCATTTGCCCAGATTGCCATTGCCAGGGGACTTTTGATTTTTAGTGCTTTAAATTTTTCTTCGATTTCCTTTCTGAGCAGTTCATCATATTTCAGAACGATGACATAGGTCGCGTAATCGAACATCAGAATCGTACGGTTCAGGCTCTCTGTGGCATGGTGATGTTCGATCGCGGTTGTAAATGTGGCCTGAAATTCGGCAAACAACCACATATGGCGCCGCATCAGTGTGATGGCATAGATTATCTGGGGCAGCGGGATGCCCACCCGATAGCTGTCTTCCGCAAATTTGGCGAAGAGGACATGCGCCTCCTCGAAGGGTGTATCGGAGAGAAAAAGCTTTCCGAATCTGCTATAAAAATTCAGGGCCTGTTGGATTGCCTTGATTTCCGGCATGGTATGATAAAATGGTGTTTTTGGATTCATTTTTATGTTGTTATACCACTGCTTGGCGATCTCTTCCGCGTGTCTTTCCGTTAACTCGATTAATTTTGTGGCATATGATTTCATCATGGTCTGACCTCCTTTATTTCCGCATACATTCGGCCTTGTCAACAGATCCGCATAAGGGACGCATACATCGTTATGCCGGAATCTAACTTTTCTTCGGCGTACTTTCTTTAAGGGCTGCTTCCGCCAGTTTTTGCTCTGTAATATCTTCCAGGGTTTCAACGGCGCCAACAAGTTCTCCCTGACTATCCCGGATAATCGCGGCTGTAAACCTCAGCCAGCGTCCCTTTTTCCCCAGATCGGGAAAGAAGTCCGTTGCTTCGTAAGCATCTTCCGTAACATCGAATTTTTTGTATTTTCCCGAATACCACTTGGAAACATTTTTTGCAGCGCTGTCCACCAGCAGATCGGCCATACATGGACGCTCACTGCCATAGAAGGCCCTCCAGTGCTGATTGGTTCCGATCATCTCTTCCGCCGTTATTTTGCTCAATTTTTCCAGAGCCCGATTCCAAAGGATGACTTTATGATCCTTCCCGACCACAAAAGCAGGGATGGAGAACCCCTGAAAAATACTGTTCAGTCTTTTTTCACTCTCGACGAGTCGCTGTTCCGTATTTTTGCGTTCCGTAAAATCTTCCAGGGTTTCGATCGCACCGACCAAGATCCCCTTTGATGTACGGATTGATGCTGCCGTGAACCGGAGCCAGCGTCCGCTTTCGCCCAGGTCGGGAAAGAATCCTTCCGCCTCGAACGTTTCATCAAGCATCTTCGATTTGGAAACGCCTCGATACCATTCCGGTATGGTCTCAAGTGTTTGATTGACGAGAAGATCAGCCATGCAGGGCCTTTCCTTGGCATAAAAGGCGCGCCAGTGCTGGCTTGTCCCGATCACTTCTTCCGACGGGATTTTACTGAGTTGTTCAAGTGCCCGATTCCAGTAAATCACCTTGTGATCGAGCCCGATGACGAATGTCGGGATGGGTGATCCTTCTATGACGCTGAACAGCCGCTGTTCGCCTTCCCGCCGCAATGCTTCCGCCGACATTTTTTCTGTAATATCTTCCAGTGTCTCAACGGCACCGATGAGCCGGCCTTTGGAATCCCTGATGACCGCCGCCGTAAAGCGAAGCCATCTGCCGTGCTCGCCGAGATCGGGAAAGAAATCGGTTGCTTCATAGGCTTCATCCAGCAGGTCGGATTTTACGTATTTCCCTTCATACCACTTTGGAATCCGTTCCGAGATGCCATCGACCAGGAGATCTGCCAGGCAGGGTCTCTCCTCGGCATAAAAGGCTTTCCATTGTTTGTTGGTGTTCATAACTTCGCTCATGGGAATGCCGCTTAAATGCTCCAAGGCTCGATTCCAATAGATGACCTTGTGGTCCTTTCCAATCACAAAAGCAGGAATGGAGAAGCTCTGGATGATGCTTTGCAGCAGATGGTCCGATTCCCGCCGGACATTGCCTCTTTCAACCTTACGCTCAAGTCTTTTTTCGTTCCCACCCGTATCAACATTCTTTTTTATTGATTTCTTCATAAGTCACCCCTCTCTAAACCCGGCCAAGGTTCTTTTTAAATTATTGTCTTCTCAGTTTAAAGGCTATTTTGATCGCTTCCATCGCGCCTTCGATGGTTATGCCCCCCGTATTGACGACGATGTCATATAGCTTGGGATCGGTCACGTCGGCATTGAAATATTTCCGGATGAACGCCTTGCGATTATTTTCAATCTTGACCACATACTGTTCCGCCTCTGTTCTTGTGTATTTTCTGTCTTCCATGACATAGTTGATTCTGTAATCCAGCGGGGCGATGATTCTGACCCGGAATGTTTTTGTCTGCGGCAGGATGTGGTTGGCGCCGCGACCGACAATGATAGCATTGCCGTACCTCCCGATGGTGCCGATCACCTTGGTCAGGTGCTGCAGGTATTCATCCGGCCAGAGATGACGGTCCCGGAACAGTGCGGCCAGGAAGGAATCCCGGCGTGTCACTTCTTTTTCGTCCAGGGATTCGATGACCTTCCGGCTCATCTTGGCGCTTTCGGCGACATGCTGGATAATCTGACCGCCCATGAGATCCATGGACAGATCTTTGGATAGTTTTCTGGCAATTTCGCTGCCGCCGCTACCGGGCTCTCTCGATATCGTAATGATCGGCCCCCCCTTGACTTTTTCGCTCTTTAACCCGTAGTCAAAGACATCCAGGCCTTCTTCCATCAAGCTACGCCATTTCTTCAACTGCTGCTCAACCATCCGGTCCATGGTCGTTTTCTTGTCCTCGATCCCTTCGATAGGAACATCCTTGATCGATATATCCCTGGTGTAATCGGGACAATTGACGCTGAGAAAAGCATCCGTCGATATCCTGAATCTTTTCTGGCAGTCCCTTCGCCAGGCGCAGATGCCACAGATTTGTCTCTCCGTTGTCATGATCGTAACCCCCTTTCCATTGGTTCGGAGTGCTGAGTTTTGAACTCCGACGCCTGATTGCTCAGGCCCTTGCCTCCTTCAAAACTTCAAAACCGGCCACAATATCCAGCAGTTCTTCCGTGATGGTCATCTGCCGCTGCCGATGGAACTGGACGTCCAGTTCCTCCAGGCGCTCCTCGATATTCTTTTCCGCATTCTGCATGGCAGCCAGCCGGCTGGCGTTTTCACTGGCCAGGGAATTGGCGAAGGCCCGGTAAACGGAAACAAACAGGTATTCCCCAATCATGGACCGGAAGATGCGGCTCCAGGTCATGGTAAACAGGGGCAGCGTCCGGGATTCCCACTTCTGCTTCTGCAGGCCTTTCAGCCAGGTCTTATCCACAGGTAGAAGTTTGAGTGTCCGCGGCCGGTACGTTGCGCCGGAGACATATTCATTGTAAAAAAGATACATGTTCTCGATTGCGCGATTGAACCGCCAGTTCTCCAGGAGCAACGTGATATCCTGGACCATGGCGGTGATGCCCGCCGTCGATCCCGGCGTGGCCAGAACTTCAAAGAAGTTCTGCCCTATATCGACAAGGATGTCGGATGCTTTTACGCCGATGACAATAAAAAACCGGTCCTCTTTCTTGACGCCTGTCCTGTCCAGCTCTTCGATCGCATGCTGGGTTACGATATTGTTGAACTGTCCGCAAAGTCCCTGGTCCGTTCCGAACACAATCGCCACCATGCGTGTGGAGCGTTGTCCCGCCGGGACAGAGATGCCGCGGCTGTCCTTCAGAACAATCTGCAGGCCCAGCTCGACCGTCCGGTTATAGTCGGCGAGGGATTCGACGGCCCGCTGATACTGACGAATGCTGACGGCGGCCAGGGCCTTCATGGTCTTCACGACACCCAGAAGGTCCTGAGCGCTCTGTATCTTTCGTTTCAGGGCTTCAGCGGTTTGCATGGTCCTCCTCCTTGGAGAAAGAAGAAGCTATTTCCTGGGCAGCGCCGAGGAGAATCCCTCGATCTGCGTCCCCAAGTTTTTCTCCCGACCGGATTCTGGCGCAAAGGTCGCCATGTTTTTCCGTCACATTTTTTCGCATGGCTGTTTCCGCTTCTTTGATAGAATCGATCGGAATGCCGTCGAAATGCCCGGATGTGACGGCCATCATGGCCGCGATCTGTTCCGCCACCGGCATGGGCTTATATTGAGGCTGCTTCAGGATTTCCCGGACACGCCAGCCGCGCTCGAGCACCTTTCGGGTCGCCTCATCGAGACGCGTGCCGAACCGGGAAAATGTTTCCAATTCTTCGAATTGGGAATGGGAGATCCGAAGATCCCCCGCCACAGCCCGGTAGGCCGGGATTTGTGCCTTGCCGCCCACGCGCGACACCGATTTTCCCACGTCCACGGCGGGGAGAATGCCCTTCTGGAACAGGCGCGGGGAGAGATAGAGCTGCCCGTCGGTGATGGAGATCAGATTGGTGGGGATGTATCCCGAAATATCCTGCGCCTCCGTTTCCACGATCGGCAGCGAGGTCAGGGAGCCGCCCCCGTGCTCTTTGCGGAGATGGGTCGAGCGCTCCAGGAGACGGGAGTGAATATAAAAAATGTCCCCCGGAAAGGCTTCCCGTCCCGGCGGGCGCCGCAGCAGCAGCGAGAGCTCGCGGTAAGCCCGGGCATGGGAGGTGAGATCATCATAGATAATCAGGACGTCCCGTCCCCCGGCGATGAAGTATTCTGCCATAGAGGTGGCGGCGTAGGGGGCGATGAACTGGAGGCCCGGCGGATCGTCTGCCGTGGCGGCGACAACGATGGTGTAATCCATGGCTTTGTACTGCCGGAGATCGGCGATCACCTTGGCGGTATCGGAAGCTTTCTTGCCGATGGTGCAGTAGATACAGAGGACGTCCTTATCAGCCTGGTTGATGATGGCATCCATGGCGATGGCCGTCTTACCCGTCTGCCGGTCGCCGACGATCAGCTCCCGCTGGCCCCGACCAATGGGAAAAAGAGCGTCGATGACCTTGACGCCCGTTTGGAGGGGTGTCGTTACGGGATCACGGGCCATGACCGGCGGCGCTTCCTGTTCGACGGGCAGACGTTTAACGGTCCGGATCTCTCCCTGTCCATCAAGGGGGAGTCCCATCGCATCAACGACGCGGCCAATGAGGGATTCCCCGACGGGAACGTCAAGAACCCTTCCCGTTCGCCTCACCTCGGTCCCTGCACTCAGGTCTCCGCTGTGCCCCAGGAGGATCACGCCAATTTCCTCGGGATCGATATTGAAGACCAGTCCCTGAAGGTTCTTGGGAAAAAGGACCAGCTCGTCGGCACGGATGCTGGGCAGGCCGTCCACCCGGACGATTCCGTATCCCACATAGGAAACGACGCCCACTTCACGGTCCCGCAGCTCCGCCTCCTGTCGGGTCAGAACATTGTCCAGGGTCCGGAAGGTCCCGTCGAGAAACATCTTCAATTCATCCTTTTCCGTCGCTGTACTGTTCATGATCTTCTCCTTCTTTCACCTGTTTCCACTCCTGGGTCTCTTCGTACAGGGCCGAATAGAATCTCTCTTCCAGGCTGTCGAGATAGTCCTTGACGCTCCAGGCGATCTTGTGGCCTCCTGACCGCAATTCGCATCCGGACAGGACATCGTCCGACTGTTCATAGGCGATCTCCATGTCGTCCGAGAAGAATCGGCGGAGGACATCGTTTAGCCTTGCCTGTGTCGCCGGTGGGATCTCAAAGGCGCAGGAGATGACGACGCTGCCACCGTTTTTGGTTGGTCCCTGAAATTTTTTCCGCTCCTGTTCATCCAGAGCTGCGATGCGTTCCATGAGGATTTCTACAATCCGCTCCTCCAGGTCGAGACCGGCCAGATCTTTCAGGACGCGCCGGCTCACGGCATAGATCTGATTGCCC
>JAPLJM010000406.1 GCA_026388595.1 Deltaproteobacteria bacterium | reverse complement strand
TAGACGATCTTCATCTCAATCCTCCCGCTGAAATTTCCGGAAACAGGGCAGAAGGTGGTCCCGGGTCGTGCAAAGATCTTCCGGAATCACGCGTATTTTCCCCACCGTACTCATAAAGTTGGTATCGCCACCCCACCTGGGAATCACATGGGCATGCAGGTGATCGTCGATGCCCGCGCCGGCCGCCTTTCCCAGGTTCATGCCGATGTTGAAACCGTGAGGCTGCATGGCCTCTTTCAATGACCTGACAGATAGGTCCATCAAATCAAATATCTCGATTTTTTCATCCCGTTGCAGGTCTTCAATATCGCACAAATGGCGATAGGGAATGATCATGAGATGGCCGCTGATGTAGGGATAGAGGTTCATCATCACAAAAGCCGTCTTCCCCTCATACAGGACAAAATCATCCTCCCGGATGGAATCTCTGCAAAAAACACAGCCACCGGGTTTATCACTCTTTATGTAGGTCATGCGCCAGGGCGCATAAATGGATTGCATCATTCCCCCCGTCACGGACTTTTCGCAACCGTGACTTTCCGGCCTTAAGTGTGGAAAAACCTATCATAACAGACAACACAAAGACAAGATTTTTTTCAAACCTTGGCAAACCTCTTTTTTCGCTTGTCCCGCACTGTAAACTGACCTATGAGTAGATGGACTAAGTGGCTTTGTAATTGACTCGGAGGAGCGCCCTTGCGGATACGCTGTTATGATGCCCGGCAGACAACCCATGATTGACCAGGCGAAGATTTTACTCAAAAACGTCTTCGGTTACGATACGTTCTGGCCCTTCCAGCAGGAAATCATCGGCCACATCCTGAAGAAAAAGGACGCCTTCGTCGTGATGCCCACGGGGGGCGGCAAATCCCTCTGCTACCAGATTCCGTCCCTCCTGTTTGAAGGGCTGACCATCGTGGTTTCGCCCTTGATCTCGCTGATGAAGGATCAGGTGGATCAACTTCGGGAATGCGGCGTCCCGGCGGTTTTCCTGAACAGTTCCCTGACCGCCGCCCAATACCGTCGCTACATCGAACAGCTCCGAACAAACACGTTCAAGCTGCTTTACCTCGCGCCGGAGGCCTTGCTGACGCCCAGGGTGCTGGATCTGCTGACTCCCCTGAAGGTCGATTGCATCGCCATTGACGAGGCCCACTGCATCTCCGACTGGGGCCACGATTTTCGCCCGGAATACCGAAAGCTGCTGGAAGTCCGGGCCGCTTTTCCTGAAGCCGCCTGTGTCGCCCTGACTGCGACCGCCACGCCGCGTGTCAGGGAGGATATCCGGAACTCCCTGAAGCTCGACCGGGAATTTGTCGGCAGCTTCAACCGCCCCAATCTCTATTTAGAGGTGGCTCCGAAAGAAGCGCCGCGCGAACAGATCCTGAAATTCCTGAAGCAATATCCCAATGAATCCGGGATTATCTACTGTTTCTCCCGCCAGCAGACGGACAACCTGGCCGCCCTTCTCCACGGTCAGGGCTATTCCGTCCGACCCTACCACGCAGGTCTGTCGGAGGCGGACCGGACGCAGAACCAGGAGCTCTTCATCCGCGACGACGTCCAGATCATCGTGGCGACGATCGCCTTCGGCATGGGGATCAACAAGTCCAACGTCCGTTTCGTCGTCCATCACGACTTGCCGAAGAACCTGGAATCCTATTACCAGGAGATCGGGCGGGCCGGACGGGACGGTCTGCCCGCCCATTGCCTGCTTCTCTTCGGCTATGCGGATATCCAGAAGGTCAAGCACTTCATCCAGCAGAAAGCGGAGCATGAGCAACGGGTGGCGAATAATCTTTTGAGCGCCCTCGTCGGTTTTGCCGAGACGGACCTCTGCCGCCGCATTCCCCTCCTTCGCTATTTCGGTGAAACCTCTGCCCGGGAAGATTGCGGCATGTGCGACAACTGCAGGATGGGGAAGAAGGACCTCGCGGACATCACCATCCCGGCACAGATGTTCCTCTCCTGCGTGAAAAGGACCGGGGAGCGGTTCGGGGCCGGCCATGTCATCGATGTCCTGCGGGGCTCCCGGTCGCAGAAGGTCCTGAATTTCGGACATGACAGGCTCTCGACGTACGGGATCGGAACGATGCATTCCGTCCGGCAATGGCGCCACCTCTCCCGCCAGTTTCTCCAGAGGGGTTTGCTCCTCCAGGAACTGGAGCATGGCGCATTGCAGCTCACACCCAAGGCCTGGGAGGTCCTGAGGGGAACAGAGACCGTCCTGGGGAGGCTGGAAGAAGGAACCGTTCGTCTCACCCCCCGGGAAGAGGAGCAGGGGTCCTATGACCCGGGCCTGTTTGAAATCCTTCGAAAAAAACGTAAGGAAATCGCTGACCAGACCAATCTTCCCCCCTTTACGATCTTCCACGACCGGAGCCTGCGCGAGATGGCCACCTATCTCCCGCAGACCCGCGTGAGCCTGGCGGGAATCCATGGCGTCGGCGCGGCCAAGATTGAGAAATACGGCGATATTTTTCTGGAAATCATCGGACAATACAGTGACTGGAAGCAAGGATGAACTTGAAGTAACCGCTGGAGGTTATTTAGGCCACCTCCATGATTATCGGCGCCACAGCCCCTATTTTTTGGCCAAAATTCCATTGACACACAATATCGTTCGACCTATACTCGCAACATGAAAAACGATGCTTAATCAATGGGATTTGGACCGTGGCGTTTTTACAGAAACGTTAAATGTTCATGTAATTCATATAGATAAATTATCAACAGACTGATTTTTTGCGCCCTCTCGCGGAGGCTTGAAAAGTCGCCTCAGGAAAAGGAATTTCACCCATGATCGAAGCAACCCTGCACAAACTGGCCGAACATATTCTCAGCCTGGATGAGGCGTCCCTCACCTCGCTCTGGCAAAAGTACAAGACCCAGATAGAACATTTTGAAATCTCAAAGGAATGGGAAAAATCCGTCATCATTTTTTTTATCATCAATGCCGTCCGGGCCAAGAATCA
>JAPLJM010000049.1 GCA_026388595.1 Deltaproteobacteria bacterium | reverse complement strand
TGGCCGCCGGTCACGCCCCAGACGAAGTTGAAATTCATCGGCTGGCTGAAGAACCCCTGTTTGCCGATGATCATGGTGTTGTCGATGCCGCTTACGTCATAGCACTCGATCTCGGGCTTGACCATGTTCTCCTCGAAGGCCCTGCCGAAGTCCTGCAGCATGGTAAAGGTGTTGTCGAAAATATAATCGAAAAAGATCATCCCCGTATTCCGGTCGATGATGCTGAAATTCATGCTGTTGGTGTTGTAAGAGGCCATCTCCGGTTTGACGGCGATGATCTGGGCCAGGCGCTCTTCCGGCGTCTTGAAGATGCCCACGGCAGAGCTCAGGCAGATCAGCAGGTCAGGGCTTTTCTGCTTGATGGCATCATAGACGGCCTGAATCCGGTCGATCTCGTGCGTCGGCTGGCCGTCGTCCGTCCTTGCGTGGACATGGACCATCGCCGCCCCGGCCTGCCGGCATTTATAGGCCTCGTCGGCAAATTCCTGAATCGTATAAGGCGTACTGGGGTTGTTGTTTTTCGCGGTCGCCGCCCCGGTCAGGGCTGCACAGATAATCACGGGATTCGTCTCTTTCGCCATAATGTCATCCTCCTTTTAATTGTTTTTCTTGCTCTCCACATTTGAGGGCCGATACGGATCACACCGGCTCAAAATGATCCAGATCCATGATCGTATTGGTGGTTTTTTCCGCAAAGACCGCCTTCACTTTCATCCCCACATGCGCATCCCTGGGATCGACGCCGGTGACAATGTGCGTCAGCGGCGTATCCGCGCCGGTCAGTTTGATCTGCCCCAGGATATAGGGCGCCTTCCTGGGGAGGTGCTTGTCGTTGTAGCGGACGACGGTATAATTGACCAGTTCCCCTTCATTGCCCAGATCCACCCAGTTTTCCGCAATCTTCGTCCAGCAGTGCTCGCAGTATTCCCGGGGTGGAATGAAGGTCATGTTGCATTTCGGGCAGCGGACCCCCCGAATCTTCTTTTGATCCCGGAGCGCAATGATGAATTGTGATCCCAGCCGCCCGGCAAAATATTGATTCGGAAGGGCCATTTTCCCTTCCAGGACAAAACAGTTCATTTTATCTTCCTTCATGTGCCTGTCTCCTCTCTTATTGGTCCAGTTCAAAATAGAGCACGTCTCTAAAGCTGCCGGTGGGCTTTTCCGCCCAGACTGGCCGCACCCGCACCCCCACCTTGAGCCCGCCGATATCCTCTTTCTTCAATTCAAAGGCGAAGGCGTCCTGTTCGGTGGCGCCGTCCAGCACCACATAGATAGGGGCGTAGGGGGTATCTCGTCCGGCGCCGGTGAGCGGGTCGGGACTGGCAAAATAGACGATGTCGAAATTGGTCACCGTGCCGTTCGGCCCCAGTTCAACGAATTCGTTGACGCGGACCCGGCAGATCGCACAGATTTCGCGCGGCGGGATCTGCGTCCGGCCGCATTCCGGGCATTTGTTTGCCAGGAACTTCTTCTCGCGGAGCCCCGCAAACCATTTTCCCATGACGGGACCGGAGGCGAACCGCTGTTCCAGGGCATTGGTGGCCCGCAGGCAGATCAGCTCTTCCGCTTCCTTTGCGTTGGGGTCCACGAATTTATGAAAGAATTTGGCCGTCGCCGCCGCGGCCATCATATCCCCTTCAATCCGGACCTGTCCGGAGGTGAAGGCGGAGGTGCCGTCGATGGTGCCCGTCATCATCCCGGCATAGACGCTCGCATCCATGATGAGCTTTACGGTCAGGTCCCCGGCAAAGCCTTCACGGACTTTGCACTGCCCGTCTTTGATCTGCAGGGTCCACTGACCGCCGTCCGCGCCGGTCAGGTCATAGCCGATGTTCATGGCGACACCCTCGGCCTTGTCCGGACGGAAGCGTGACTCCACGGTAGCCAGGATGTCCCGGGCGCTGATCTCCCTTTTCTTGGGGGTGACCGTGAAGGGAACGAAGATCTTCGGCAGCAGCGTCATCAGCAATCTGGCGTCCCCGACGACCCTTAGCTTCTGGGAGGTCAATGCGTCGATGGCCGTGACTTTTCCCAGGGTCACACCCAGGAATGTTTCCGCATCGGCATGGATGGAGGTCTTGCACCCCTTGAGTTCATCGACTTTGCCGACGGTCAGGGTCCCGTGCTTGATGTGGGCCATCCACTTGCCGCCTCCCTCGCCGGTGGCTTCATACCCGATGACAATATCCACGTCCTTGGCCTCTTCAGGTTTGAAGCGCTTGGGCATGGTATCGAAGATATCCGCTACGGTTGCTCCGAAATATTCAGCCATTTTTAACCTCCTGCCAGTTAAGATCTTTTTCGAGAATCATCAGTGCGGTCCAGAACGTACCCCCGAAACCGGAGGCCAGTGCGTGTTTCACCTCTTTTTTGATCTGGTGCGGACCTGCGTCTCCGCGGATCTGAAGGGCGGCTTCGGCCGGTCTTAGCATGGCGGTCGCGCCGATGGGATTGCTGGCAATCACGCCGCCGGAGGGATTTATGGGGATATTGCCGTCCAGATCAAAATCGCCCCGTTCCAGCATCTGAATGTGTTCATCCCCCGTGAGCAGGAAGAATTCCCGCAGCCAGTCCAAAGCCCACCAGGCGGATGGGTCGTACATTTCGAACACGTCAAAATAGTCCACCGGGTTGGTGATGCCGTTGCGTTCATAGAGCTTTCGGGCGCAATAATGGTGGGTCATCTCCGGTTTGACATAACCGAAAATATTGGGGATCGTTTCTTCACGGTGGGCCTGGATGTGATCGCGAATCCAGACAGGCGGTTTGGCCGTCCCTTTTTTCGCCTTTTCTTCAGAGGTGAAGATCATGGCGCAGGCGCCGTCCGACTGGGAGCACATGTGAATGAGCCGGAGTTCTCCCACGAGCTGGGGGGACGTGGCCGCCAGTTCGGCCGCCTGTTCATATTCCAGGCCGAAGCGGCGATGTGCGCGGGGGTTGAGGACGGCGTGCTTGTCCATCATGATCCGGTATTTCATGGCCGCCCGTTTCGCCCGCTCCTCGCCGAATTCGTTGATCATGTCCGTGGCGGTTGTGCCCGTCAGGGCGCCGGTCTGAAGATTTCTGAACCAGAGCGGATCGGCCATGTTGGTGATGCCGCCGGTGGTGTTGCCCTCCTGGAGTTTCTCCATGCCGATGGCCAGAACGGTATTGTAAAGACCGGAAGCCACAAGGTTATCGGCCGCGCAGACCAGGGTCATTCCCGTTGTGCCGCCGGTTGTGATCCGGTATTCATCCTTGCCGCGGGCGCCCGTTCCCAGGGAATGCCAGAGATCCGGGGCGAACTGCATTTCGAAAAGCTCCATGTTGCCATGGACGATACAGTCAATATCATTAATCGTGAGATTGGCATCCTGCAGGG
>JAPLJM010000251.1 GCA_026388595.1 Deltaproteobacteria bacterium | reverse complement strand
GGATTCGTCGACCAGCAAATCGGCCATACAGGGCCTCTGGGCATTGTAAAAGGCCTTCCAGTGTTCGGTTGTGCCGTTGACGTCCTTGGCCTTTTTTTTGCTGAGGGCTTCAAAAGCCCCGTTCCAGTAGATCACCCGGTGATCCTTTCCCAGGACGAAGGTCGGTATCGGGGAGCCCTGAAGGATGCTGTATAGGCGCTGCTCGCTCTCCCGCAATTCCTGTTCCGCCCACTTGCGCCAGACGACCTGATAAAATTTCCCGACACAGACCATTACCGCCAGCAGAAAAAGACCGATCATCAAGAATGGTGCGGTTCCGAAGGCCTGATCAATCCGGTAACCGAGATAGAGAAAGATAAATGAACTGAGGACCAGGGCAAAACCCCAGACGATCAGATAGATAAATTCACGGTTGCGGGGGGGCTCCTGATTATTCCTGTTTCTTGAAATCACGTCACAATCCCTTTTTATTACAGGCAGCAGGTCATCCTTTTCTATTTTCCAAACGCCAGCTCCCGGACTTGATGCGGGACAATGTCCGAATCTCCTTATCGTACAGGTAAACCCAGGCAGGATAACGGGCGCCGTCCGCCGTGGTGACAAGGACAATGCCTCTCCGGAAGAGGGAAATCCGGCTTTCATAACCGCGGACCCCCTCCACAATATCCAACATTTCAAAGGCATGACGGATATCCTGGATTTGATACAATTCACCGGTAACAATTTGATCAACCGCTTCCACCGGCGCCATACAGGGATAACCCTTCCCGCTGTCGTAAAGCAGACCCGGTGTATGTGCTTCCTTTTCGTAAACGGGACTTCCCCAGGATTCCAGCAGGTGATGGCGCAGTTCGCCTTCCATCAGGGTTCCATAGACAAAGAGGCGGTCAATCGTCCAGGGCGCATCTTTACCTTTGGCGACGGCCTTCAGCATCCGGTCGTCTATGCCGTGAAAAGCCAGACCGTCCATGACCACATGAAGATAATCAAAGTCCGGCGCGATAAAACCGCCTTCCGTTAAATTCGGATGCACCTGATAGGCGATGGCATCATGCGCTCGTCCATCTTCGGTCAGCGCGGTGACCTGAAGTTGCTTATAAACATGAGGTGCGCTCTCTTTCTTGTCCAGCGCCGAAAAGTCACCCGAAGGAATATGAAAAAGAACGCCCGGTGTCGCCTGTCCGAGGCGGTGACGGATATTGAGAACCCCGCCATCCCGCTCCGGGGAGGCGTAGTTGAATACCAGCTCCATGTCCGGAAGGTAAGCGCTGGCGAATTTTTCTCCAAGGGGATAGGCGCAGCCCTTCCGATTGCACCACAAGTGCAAATCGGCCGCATTGAGGTTTGATCCGTAGGCAAAGTACAGTATATTGCTAGTCATTTCTTATTATCCTTCCGCCTTTTTTCCTATCAGCGCATTGAGGATGGAGCGCTTTGCATATAACCTGTGAAAAATGGTTCGCAAGCGGCGAAGCCATTTTTTGAAGGTCCCAATGGACGAAATCGTCATTCTTTGAAAGTCATTTTCAATTCATACAGTCCGGCGATAATCCTCTTTTCAAGATCGAAGCCGCCCTGTTCAAAAGTGTGCAGCATCGGTCTGTTTTCCACCAGGACTTCCGCGGAAAAACCCAGCAGGCCTTCCCGCCTGGCCAGATAGGTGAGATAGGCCAACAGTTCCGCTCCGATGCCGCGCTGCTGATAATCATCGCGCACGGCAAAGGCCACTTCGGCCGTATGGAGTTGATCATCGATATAATATCGACCCACCCCGATAATGTTTTCTTTTTCCTCCTGGGGCAGTACGGCAAGAATTGCCATTTCTTTTGTATAATCAATGACAACCAGTTCCTGCAGGCGCTCATGGGGCATATCCTGGCGCCGTGACATGAACCGGCGGTAGATGCTCTGGTCAGAAAGGGAATAGATAAAGTCTTTCAATAGGGGCTCATCGCTCATTTTAATGGGTCTGAACAGGATGCTCGTGCCCCCCCGGGTGGTCCGCCATGTCTCCAGGTGTTCCGGATACTCACCGCGCTTGCCGGGCATGAAGGCCTGGTCGCGGTAGATCAGGTCAAGCTTTTTGGCTTCCTCGATCAGCCAGGGTCTGAATTTGGGATGGGCAATGCCGATCAGTTCCATCGCCCGTTCGCGCATATTTTTACCGTGCAGATAGGCAATCCCGTATTCGGTAACCACGTAACGGATATCCCCCCGGATGAGGGTGGTTCCGGCACCCTGCCGCAGGGACGGAACAATCCGGGAAACCACATCGGATGCAGCGGTAGATTGAAGGGTCAGAATGGCCTTGCCCCCTTTGGCCAAAACCGCTCCCCGCATGAAGTCTGCCTGTCCCCCCACACCGCTGTGAGAAATGGTGCCGATGGATTCCGCCGTTGCCTGTCCCGTCAGGTCGATCTCCAGGGCGCTGTTAATGGCGACCATGTTGTCCTGGCGGGCGATAAGCATGGGGTTATTGGTATAGTCAATGGTTCTGAATTCAACGGAGGGATTGTCATTGAGAAAATCATAGGTTTCCTTGTGTCCCATGCAGAAGGTGGCCACCGTTTTCCCCCGGTTGACGGTTTTACGGGAATTGTCGATAACCCCCTTTTGAATCAAGGCCATGATGCCGTCGGTGATCAGTTCGCTGTGGATGCCCAGATTTTTTTTGTCGGAAAGATGCGACAAGACAGCGTTGGGGATCCGTCCATAGCCGACCTGGAGCGTATCGCCGTCTTCAATCAGCCTGGACACATATTTACCGATTTGCCGGGCGATGTCCGTATCCGCTTCCGGCTGGTACTCCAGGAGCAGTTCGTCATAGGGGACCAGGAAGTCCACCGCATCGATATGAATAAACGTATCGCCGTGGACGCGCGGCATGTTGGCATTGACCTGCGCCACCACGAGCCGTGCCTTCTCCGCAGCCGCTTTTACAATATCTACGCTGATGCCCAGGCTCATATAGCCGTGATTGTCGGGCAGCGACGTCTGAATCAGGGCGATATCCACGCGTGCCAGGCCGCGAGTGAAAAGATCCGGGACTTGTGACAGGAAAATGGGCGTATAATCCGCAAGACCCTTGTTGACGGCATCGCGGGTGCTGTCCCCGATAAAAAAAGAGTTGTGTCGGAAATTCTGCTTGAACTTTTCCGCGGCATAGGGCGCCACCCCCAGGCTCCGCACATGCAGAACTTCCGCGTCAAAAAAAGAAAAAGCCTTGGGGTTTGATTTTACATAGCGGATCAGCCCTTGAACAAGATGCTGGGGCTCAGCGCAGGCCGAACCGATAAAGATGGTGTCGCCTCGGTGAATATGGTTGAAGATCGTCTCTAATGACTCAAATTTGCTTGGATATCTACTTTCCCAGTCATTCAGTGACATACACATTATGGCCCCTCATTGTACACGTGCAATTTTTCAGAAAAAGAGAGACCTGTCAAGGTGAAAGACTGGAAGGTATCCGATTTCCTGCAATCTTTCCAACTTGACAACCCTCCCTGCTTTAATGTAACCAATCCAATCGGCTGTGTCAACTCTGGTGTACCCTCTCATCATCTTTATAAGTAGCTCATAGGCTCCGATAATGCAACCTGTGCTCCTCATCCATCCACCGCTGGTCAAACCCGGTGAACCGCCGGCCGGTATGGCCAGGCTGGCCGGGGCGTTGAAACGCCATGAGGTTCCCTGTACGGTCTTGGATGCCAATCTGGAAGGCCTGCTCTATCTGCTCGGTCGGCAGGCACACAGGAAAGGACAGGACGCCGGCGACGTTGACGATACCTGGACCAAGCGGGCCTGCCGCCATCTTGACGCTCACCTTCGCCTTCTGCGAAGCCCGGATGGTTACAAAAATATGGATCGCTATAAAAGAGCGGTCATGGACATCAATCGGGTTCTCGCCGAGTCATGTCCCGCCGCCACCGTTCGTCTCAGCCTCTCCGATTATGAGGATCGGCGCCGCTCTCCAGTCCGAAGTGCGGATCTGATCATGGCTGCGGAAATGCCGAGAGACAATCCCTTCCATGACTATTTTCAGGAACGCCTCCCGGCCTTGCTGGAGAGCGAGCAGCCTTCCTGGGTCGGCTTATCCCTCAATTATCTGAGTCAGGCCTTGAGCTGTTTTGCCATGATCGGTTTTCTGAGAAAGATCTTTCCCGATATAAAAATAGTTCTGGGAGGCGGTCTGGTAACTTCCTGGATGAAACGGCCGGACTGGCGGAATCCCTTCCGGGGGCTGGTGGATGAGTGGATTGCCGGACCCGGTGAAGGGCCGCTGCTGGCACTTTTAGGCGTCTCCCGGGGCGGTGCACCTGTAGCGCCGGATTACAGCGCCTTTCCTTTACCGGATTATCTGTCGCCGGGATTTATCCTGCCCTACAGCGCCTCCTCCGGCTGTTACTGGCGGCGGTGTGCCTTTTGTCCGGAAAAGGCCGAGGCCAATGCCTACTGGCCGCTCTCGGATCAACAGGTCACCCGTGATCTGCTGCAATGGACAGATGTTCATTCAAAAATGCCCAGGCCGGCGCTGATCCACCTGCTGGATAACGCCATACGTCCTTCCCTTTTAAGGCAAATGACCATGAATCCGCCGGGCGCTCCCTGGTATGGATTTGTGCGGATATCGAAGGAACTGACGGATCTTGATTTCTGCCTGGCCCTGAAACGTGCAGGCTGCGTTATGCTGAAGCTGGGGATTGAATCCGGATCGCAACGTGTTCTCGACGATCTGGAGAAAGGGATTGATCTGGAAACGGCGGGAGAAGCTCTGAAAACCCTGCATCAGGCAGGGATTGCCGCTTACGTCTACCTGCTCTTCGGCACCCCTTCGGAAAAGGAGGAAGACGCCGCCAAAACC
>JAPLJM010000069.1 GCA_026388595.1 Deltaproteobacteria bacterium | reverse complement strand
CCCACCGTCACGGCCGGGAACGCCCCCCCCTTGAGCGCCGGGTCCAGTGCGATCCTTTTCATGACGCGGAGCAAAGCGGAAGAAAAGGGGCTCAAACCCATGGCCACCATCGTCGCTACGGTGGCCTCGGCCACGGCTCCGAGGGCCATTGCCGAGATCCCGGCCTATACCATCCAAAAGGCCCTGGACAAGGCGGGACTGACCATCGATCAGATGGACATGATCGAGATCAACGAGGCCTTTGCCGCCGTCACGTTGACGGCCACAAAAATGCTGGCCAATAACGATGAAAAGAAGTGGAAGGAAATCCTGGATAAGACGAACGTCAACGGCGGTGCCATTGCCATCGGCCATCCCGTCGGGGCGAGCGCTGCCCGGATCACCATGCATATCGCCTATGAATTGGGCAGAAGGGGCGGCGGATACGGTGTGGCGGCCATTTGCGGCGGTCTCGCCCAGGGCGAGGCCGTGATCCTGCATGTGGAGAAATAGATAACAGATAGGAGACCTTTATGGCGAGAAAACTGTTCAATGAAGAACATCAGATCTTTCGAGAGAGCTTCCGCAAATTTGTGGAAAAGGAAGTCGTTCCTTTCATTGAGAAATGGGAGCACGACGGCATCGTGCCCAAAGATGTCTGGAAGAAGATGGGGGCGAGCGGTTTTTTATGCCCCTGGCTGGAGGAAAAGTACGGCGGATCGGACGCCGGCTATGAATATTCCGTCGTGATCAATGAGGAGCTGTCCTACGTGGGTGCGACGGCCCTGCTCGCCTCCCTGCACAGCGATATCATCGTTCCCTATATTCACAGTTTCGGCAACGAGGAGCAGAAGATGAAGTGGCTTCCCGGCTGTGCATCGGGGGATATCATCACCGCCGTGGCCATGACGGAACCGGGAACGGGCTCGGACCTGGCCGCCATCAGGACCACCGCCGTCCGGGATGGTGACGATTACATTATCAACGGCCAGAAGACCTTCATCTCCAACGGGATCAACGGCAACCTGGTCATCGTGGCCGTCAAGACGGACACCAAGGCCAATCCCCCGACGAAGGGCGTCAGCCTCATCTGTGTCGAAGAGGGCGCGCCGGGATTCGAGCGAGGACGCAATCTCGATAAGATGGGGTTCCACGGCCAGGACACGGCGGAACTGAATTTTGTGGATTGCCGGGTTCCCGCGTCGAACCTGCTGGGCAAGGAGGGGCAGGGATTCTCATTTCTTATGAAGAAGCTGCAGGGCGAACGGCTGGTTACATCGATTATGGCGCAGTCCATGGCGGAGGCCATGCTGAAGATGACCGTCAAGTACACCAAGGAACGGACCGTTTTTGGAAAGCCCATTTCCTCCTTCCAGCACAACACCTTCAAGCTGGTGGAAATGGCAACGGAAATCGAGATCGGCCGGACTTTCGTCGATGCCCTCATCGAGGATTTTATTGCCGGTGAGAATATCGTGATGAAAGTGTCCATGGCCAAGGCCTGGATCCCCGAGATGGCCAACCGCGTGGCCTATCATTGCGTCCAGTTGCATGGGGGCTACGGGTACATGGAAGAGTATCCCATCTGCCGTTTTGCCCGGGATGTGCGCGTGATCCCCATCTTTGCGGGCACAACGGAAGTCATGAAGGTGATCGTGGGAAGAATGATGGAACTGTAACCTTATATGAAAATCCCCCCGGCACTTTTGATGGATCGGAGAGCGCCGGGGGGTGCATCTGCATGCGATGTCAGCAAATTCCTTTTGTTTTCCAAGGCCGCGTAGGGACATTTCAATGGCCCGACCAGACTTGAAGCTCGCGAAGTCCGCTCAGCGATTGAAATGAGGCGCAGGCAGATCCTTGACGGTCGCAAGACCGGGTAGAGCGCTGACCACTGCCGGGATGGAATTCACGAGAACCGCTGCCGTTGCCTGATCTCCCGCTACGCCGCC
>JAPLJM010000120.1 GCA_026388595.1 Deltaproteobacteria bacterium | reverse complement strand
GATAAGCCTGATCTGAGCCGTCTGACCTACATAAGAAGTGACGTCCCACAAAACCCGTTCCATCGTCTCAGTGCATTTACCCGTAGCGCGAAGGACCACTTGCCTGTTGACAATGAGTTCAACACGCTCCGTGTTGATATCACACCCGCCGCCAATGAGAAAGTTGATAACGGGAGCCGTGATGGTAAAGGGTTTCGAAGTGAGGGTTCCCTGGGGTCCGTCCCCTTGAACACGCCCCGGCGGATCAGAAGAACGATGACGATTCTCGTAACCGCCTATCCAGTAATTGCCTTGGTGGTTTGAGGGTTGTCCACGATGCCTGGCTGTTGGGTTGTCGCCATAGGTCGGTTGACTATCAAACGCATTGCCCGTCTTGGTCCAGCCTCTCATGTCCCCTGATTCAAAATCCCATGTTGTGCCACCTGAAGTTTGTGATACTTGGTCGAAGGAGAGGCTTACGATATCCTCCTTGCTCACAGGAACGTTTATCGTACGACCATCTTTTAATAAGATCACCATGTCACCAAAGGCAAAACCGAAAGATGTGAGCAGGATCGCTAAGGATAAGATTAATACCGCTTTCTGTCGACGATGCTTCATAAGATTTAATCTCCTTTTTACTGATAATTTATTTGCTCATTTACCTGATTTTTAGGTCCATCCCCTCTTAGATATCCTACCAGACGTTTCATTGATAAGGCATTGCCTTTTCGCGCCGTGAGTATAGGTCGAACGATATTGTGTGTCAACGGGATTTTTACCACCGAGTTGCCTCAGATCTTTATATTCGATACACCCCTTGACATTAATAATCAGCAGCAGTAAATTAGAATCATAGAGATGCTGCAATGCCCGAATGATGTGAATAAGAGTTACGTCACTTCACTGGGAGGTAATCAGAGAAGCATCGTTGGGTCTTAGTGGTAATGATTGATTAGCTGCTTGAAGGGCAGTTATTTAATGGGCTGACTACAGCTTGTGGATCAAAAGCATTGCAGCTCTCTTCTTTGTTCATAGTCTTTAAGCGCTATTTTTCCCCTTCAGTTTAATGGGGAATATGCCGATAAGAGAAGTAGACAATCGAGGTACTGCGATGCACGTATTGAGTCTGTTCTACTGGATGTTAACTAAAAAAGATACGCAGGGTCTTCGTGGTGATTATCACCCTAACAGACCAAGTCTTCAATGATGTGACTCCAGTAAAAAGGCAAGCCGGCATAGGCGGATCTCGTTAGCCCCTCGCAAGAAGTAATCTTCTTCGAGGGGTTTTTTTGAATTCTTTTGTAAGTGTTTAGAATTTGTGATAACCAGCCCCTTGATACAAGGATTCATTATCTGTATTGAATCTATTTCCTGTCATTGACTTCCGGACACGCGGATATGCCTGAATCAAAGTGGTTGACGTGAGGCGCACATCTACCTGTTCTTTGACAAGCTGATAGGGCATGCTGTAATAATGTCCCCCCATCTCAATATGATAGTCCACATTGACCCTGGCTTTTTTCCACTCGGCATACTCATAGGGATCAAGGGGAAGAGGCTTCAGGGTCGGCTTGTCAATCGTTTCAAACAACGCTCTGCGGGTTGACCTGCGCCCATCCGCCCCGGTGGGGCTCCCCAAAGATGCTCCACGAAGCATTTAAAACTCACATTTTGTGTTGGGAATAGTGTTGGGTATGGATATATGCAGGCAATGAAAAAGGGGTCAGAATCTCTTCTAACCCCTTGATTTTCTTGGTAGCGGGGAGAGGATTCGAACCTCTGACCTTTGGGTTATGAGCCCAACGAGCTACCGGACTGCTCCACCCCGCGGCACATGAATATTTGTCTTGAAATCTGGTGGTCCTTAAAACATCCTCTTGTCTTTTTGTCAAGGGGTATTTCACTTTTTTCCAAGTACGCTGTAGAAGTCAAATTTCTTTTCAATCCCCTTAACCGACTTGAATTCCACTTTTTCCGTATGAACAAAATCCTGAACACGCTGATAGGTCTCGTCACAGATCAGGATTTGGGAGGGCCGGGCAATCTGTTCCAATCGTGCCGCCACAATAACGGGCAATCCGAAAATCGTATACTCCTTCTTACGGGAAGAGCCAAAGATGCCAGCCAGAACCTCTCCCGTGCCAATGCCCACCCCAACGGATATTTTACGGTCCTGAAGGGCAAGTTTTTCATTAATCGTTTTCATTTCATCTATCATCCGGAGGGCGCTTAAAACCGCCCTGACCGCATCATCTCCATAGCTGATGGGTGCTCCGAAGACCCCCATGATGCTGTCCCCGATATGCTTGTCCAGTGTTCCGTTAAATTCAAAAATGATATTGTCCAGCGGTGAAAAATAATGAAAATTCAGCAGGTGGGAAAGCTCGTCGGGTGTCAATGTCTCCGATAATCCGGAGAATCCCCGGATATCAATAAACAGAACGCTGGCAATCAGCTTTCGGGGCGCGATCATGCGGCCGTTTTTCTGCAGTTCCGTGAGAATCTGTTCGGACACGAACTGTTTGAGCCTTTTTTTTACATTATATTCCCGTACCTTGGCCCGAAGCTCAACATTATCAAAAGGCTTGGTCAGGAATCCGTCGATGCCTGCATTCACCGATTCAATCGCACTTTCCATCGTGGCATAACCGGTCAGCATGATTCTCGTAATCTCAGGGTTTATTTTCCCTATCTCAACGAGCGTTTCCAATCCGTCCATCCCCGGCATTTTGAAATCGGAGATGACCGTCTCCAGATGGCTGTGATTTTCGCGCACCATCTGTACGGCCTGTTCCCCGTTTTCCGCCAGAAAAATGTCATAGCCATCTTTTTCAAGCACCTTCCTGAGTGAGCGCCGGACGCCTTCCTCATCATCAACCACCATCAATCCGATCATGAGTCCTTCCTCTGACAGGGCAGTTCCATAGTGACGACCGTTCCCTGCCTCAATTCACTGCGGACATGGATAGCCCCTCCATGTCTCTTGATGATTTCATGAGAGATGTACAGCCCTAAACCCGTTCCCTGGCCAACCTCCTTTGTGGTATAAAAGGGTTTAAAGATATCCTTGAGGTACTCCTCAGCGATTCCCGAACCCGTGTCTCCAATTTCGATGATCACCCGGTCAGAAACTTTCTGATAATGGGTTTTCAGTGTGACTTTCCCTTTGCCTTCCGGTAGGGATTGGATGGCGTTCTTGATGACATTGATAAAGACCTGCCCGAGGTTGGCAAAATTTCCTCGGATATCCGGCAAGTTTTCCTCATATTCTTTCTCGATATCCACCTTTAAATACTTGTACTGATTGTGAAGCACACGCAGGGCATCATCAAGCGCAGCATTGATATGAACCGGCTCCACATAGGTCTGCGTCTGCCTGGATAGACCAAGCAGGCTCCTGACAATGTCCCCCGCCCGCTGTAGTTCCTTCAGGGAAAAACGAAGATCGTCCTCGACTTCGTTGCGGGCATTCTCCCTCACATCCCATTCATGGATGGTTACCATGCTGGTCTGGATCAAGCTGGAGGCGCTGGCTAAGGGATTGTTCAATTCATGGGCCGTTCCGGCCACCAGTTGTCCGATTGCCGCAAGGCTTTCCGACTGAATAAGCTGCTTCTGTGTTCGCTCTTTTTCCTCCAGGGCCTGGCGGAGATCTGCCGTTCTTTGTTCGACTTTCTCCTCCAGGTCCAGATTCATTTTTTCCAGGGCTTCATACATCCTTGCATTATCAATGGCTGTCACACTTTGATTTGCAATCGTGGACAGCAATTCCACATCCTCCTGCACAAAGAGTTGGCCCGATTTTTTTTGACCCAGACCGATCATTCCGATCAGACGATTCTTTGAAATCAAGGGAACGAGCAGGACGGCCCCGATTTCATCAAATACGTCAAGGATCTCCTGTTTATTTTTGAACCGGCTGGATTTTCGCTCAATGAAAGATTTATTTAAAGGCCCTCTTTCAGCCTCCAGTAAAGCCACGACCGGATGCGCTCGATCAAAGGTGATCGGGGATTTCTCACCCATTAGGCCGTTTTGATTGACATATAGCTGAAATTGACCCTGCTCACCATCAATCAAGAGGCAGAGCTGTGTCACTTGAAGCGCCGCATGGATGGATTCCAGTAAAAGAATTTTAATCTGATCAAACTTCAGCAGAGATGTCATCTCGCCGCTGATGCTCTTGAGCAGTTGATGATAATCGTATCGTCCCCGGAAAAAAAGCTGATCGATCAATGTCTGCACTTTCTTCCGGATCGGATCGAATAACAGGATCATCAAGAGGGCCAGAAATACAGGGAGAATCAGAGAATACTTCTGCCCCGGGCCCCAGAAAAGGGTATTAAAAAGAGCGATGATAGCAACGTAAATGACTGTCAGAACGGCCGTCAGGATAAAATAGGCCGTCCCCTTGCGGATTAGAACACCAATGTCCAGGAGGTCATATTTAAGCACCCCGACGGCCAAAAAAATGGCCGGGATGAAGCTGAAATTCCCCATCGGATAAATGTTGAAGCCGGTAACGGGCAGGATATTCAGGGCAATCAGGAGGGCGCTCGTTCCCATACCCCCCAGAATGTATTTAATCCTGTTTTTCCACTGGTTGTCATCTGTTTCTTTCATCACGGTAAACAGCATGACCAGACAGTAAAAAACTGTAAAGAACGACATAACGGAAAAGATGTGGAAAACCGGACCGGCTTTGGCGATCGTTCCAAAGGCATATTCGTGGAAACCGCTGATAAACAGATCCGAAAAGACAAAGAAGAGGAAGGTCAGGCTCATGAGATAGGCGCCGGCTTCAAGCCACTTTCTGCTGTCAAGGCGCAAAAAGGCATGCACAAATTGAATGTAAATCGGCGGACTGAAAACAAATACCACATAGATGATCCGGTCCAGCTTCAACGCCAGGGCTTTATCGGACAGGATGGAGACCAGTGCCACGTCCAGGTTGATCAGCGAACCCATGAAGCAGATGCCGGCAAAAAGGATATTGGTGGGTCTGCGGGGGCCGCGAAGGAAGGAGATCAGGCACAGGAAGATCAGAATGAAAAAGCCGAGGATGGGTGGAATGACGAAGGCGTATGAAGTCCGTAAATAATCGACAATCATATCCCTCGATCCACCTTTCCATGGGACGCGCTGTTCAGCGTCGGAAATTTAAAGATGATGACCCGGTTTCAGTAAGTGATTATTATGATTTGTGATGCTCCGTTCAAAAGACAAAAACCGCCGCTGCCAAAACGGTCGTGTATCCGGTTTTCTTGACGATACTCGATTGTGTGATATTCCTGGTACTCACGATTTTTCCACTGATTTTGAAGATCTCTTTTTTCTCATCCCAGCTTTCATCGATGTTGAAATCAATGCCCAGGGTGGAGGCCAGCATGGCGGCGGCAAGATCTTCCGCGTAGTCCCCTGCCTGTCTTTCCGTCTGGCCAAAGGAATGGTGTTCACTGATATAGCCGTAAGTTTGCTTATCCGCCGGGATGGCGCAGCCGACCGATGCCGCCAGGAGCCTGCGCGGCTCGTTGCTGCAGCAGCGGCTCAAAACACAATAGGTAATGGCTCCGGGCTTCAATTCATCCAAACCCCGCGATTTGGAAATCACCTTACAACCTGGGGGCAGAATACTGGATACCAGGACGAGATTACATTTTTCGATGCCGGCGTCCCGAAGGGCCAGCTCAAATGAGTGAAGCTCCTCTTTGTGGTTCCCCACCCCCTTTGTAAAAAAAATCATCCTGGGCACGTAAGCGTTCAATTTTTTATCTCCTTTACGACATCGGTTTATTTGTATTTGCTATGGCATATCCCATCATGCGATAGGCCAGTTTTGCCGCCAGAAAATCAGGGGCAACGAGTCCGGGAACCGGTGAGAGTTCCACGATATCAAACCCTCTGATGCAGCATTTTTTTGATACGGCCCGGATCAGGCGCAAAAGCTCCTTCCAGCCGATCCCGCCAGGTTCCGGCGTTCCGGTGGCCGGCATGAATGCCGGATCAAGAACATCCAGATCAACGGTAATATAGACATCCCCATTCAGCTGTTGCACAATGGCTTCACACCAGTCCTTATCCTCGAGGATATAGTCCGCGGAAAAGCTCTTCACCGGGCTGCCCGGCAAAAAATCAGCCTCTTCCGCACTCATGCTCCGGATACCCACCTGGACAAGGGGACAGCATTCCGAAATCCGCCGGGCCACAGAGGCATGACTGTAAGGGCTGCCTTGGTATGCATCACGCAGGTCAGCATGGGCATCGAACTGGAGCACCGACAGCGCCGGATATTTCTCCTTTAATGCCTGGACACAACCGAACGATATGCTGTGTTCCCCGCCAAGCGCCACGGGAATCTGATTGGCGGAAACTATCTCTGCCGTTTTCTGACGGATGGTTTCAATCATCTCCTTCGGACCACGGGCATCGGGCTCCAGAAAGGGAAGTGTATGAATCCCCCACTGGTAGGTCTCCTGGCCAAGCTCCTCATCGTAGAGCTCCATGTGGGCGGATGCATCCAAAATCGCCGCCGGCCCCAAGCGTGATCCGGACCGGTATGTCGAGGTCAGATCATAGGGTACGGGAAGGACCACAAATATGGCGCGGACAACGTCAGAAAATTCCGGTTCGATACCGCCGAAATTCATTCCATTACTCCTGTTGATAATTCGGCCTGACTAGCACATTCATTTTACAATGTCCAGATTTTCTCATAGGTATTAATGCTTAATTTTTATAAATAGTTGACAATAGAATGCTTTTCCGAATAATCCATCATTCCGGCGCTTGATAATAACACAGCCGGAACTGGCCATCCTCATGTACGAGATAGGACTTGTGCCGGGTCCAGTCCCCCAGGGTCGCAAAGGTCTTTCGCCGGCCATCCATAAGAAATTCTTTTAAAAAAGGCTCATGGGAATGCCCCAGGATCACCGCATCAA
>JAPLJM010000245.1 GCA_026388595.1 Deltaproteobacteria bacterium | reverse complement strand
GAAACGGGCGGGCCATACGCGGGGTTCCTGCTCAGCACGGCCAATTGTTTTGCCCGGGAGCTTTCAGCCCTCATCGGCAGCCTGGAGAGGGGCGATCAGAAAAAAGCCGATGAGATTTCCGCAAGGCTGACTTCGGCCATCAGGTCGGTATTTGCCCTGGTGCAGCCCTTGCCCTGCGGCAACGCTTTTACCAACGCCAACAAGGCCATCGATCACTTCTTCGCCTACGGTCCCTGGGCGGACGCGGCAG
Organism: Deltaproteobacteria bacterium; assembly: GCA_026388595.1. Lineage (GTDB taxonomy): Bacteria > Desulfobacterota > Syntrophia > Syntrophales > Fen-1087 > JAPLJM01. The sequence goes on along the minus strand of JAPLJM010000245.1, from coordinate 6,510 downwards.
ATGGGCCGATGCTGCACGCAGGGGTTCGCATCCCCGACGATGTCATGACAGCCACAGGCGCTGTTCTTAAGCGCCTGCAATTGATGCCTGAGAAAGGTTATCTGGCGTAACCCTGACAGGCTGTTGAAAAACGCTTATCTGCCGCGTTGCACTACAAACCTCATCGCTCAACGTATTTCTATATGTGCCTCGCTCTTCGGTTTTCGCAGGTCTTCTGGCTTACGGGTCGTAAGCCCTTCACAGTCTTCCCGCCGGGGTGTGCCCCGGCAGTGACCTGGCCATTGGCCGTTGTGAAGAGCCTCGCCGATTACAGCAGCGGGATCGCCACGGATTCACACCGTGTTCCGGTATGCTGAAACCGATTTGCACTGCTGTTTATCCCCGGAAAAAAATAATGTCAACTATTTTCGTCAGGATACCTTAAAATCGCATTCCTTCATCAACTCGTCGACGGTCATCAGATATTTTGCGAGGATTTGCATTTCGAGAAGATTAGAGGAAAGCCGCTTGGTTAAAGTCGCTTTTGGCACGGGTGGTTTGCCAAAATACATCGTCAAATCTTTCAATGCCTCTTTTTTCATCTTTTTGCTTAAACGAACCGCTTCCAGCTCTTTCATCAGTTCGATGGGTGTCAAACCATATTTTAGAAGTGCCTGTTCTTCAAAAAGACCTGACGTGATGTGGTGCCTCACATATTCGCTGTCATAAGGTGGTTTGCCGAAGTACATTTCCAAGTCTTTCAGTGCTTCTTTTTTCATTTTCTCTGATAATTTTTTCATCCCTGCCCTCCTTTTTTTAAGAATCAGTCAATCCCAATATTTTCAACGATCAACCAGTACAACGACTTCATTAAATAGTCAAAGTATGTTTTGACAACTCGCGCTCAGGGTTTCCCCCAGACGCTCTTTAAAAAGGCGTCCCGTCCCGACCCGTGACGGTAGTATTTGTAGCGCAGCGGATTTTTCTGAGCGTATCCCTGATGATAGGTCTCTGCCGGGTAGAATTTGTCAAATTTGATGATTTCCGTGGCGATCGGTCGGGTAAAATAACCGGATTTTCCCAGGGACGCCTTGGACTTTTCCGCCAGCAGACGCTGCTCTTCGTCATGATAAAAAATGGCGCTGCGGTATTGAGGTCCCCGGTCACCGAATTGGCCCCCTCCGTCCGTGGGGTCCATATGCCGCCAGAGCACATCGAGCAATTGTTCATAATTGATTTTGGCGGGATCATAGGACACCTGAACGGCCTCGATGTGGCCCGTTGCAGCGTACGACTCGTAGGTCGGATTCACCTCCGAGCCGCCCGTATACCCGGATACAACCTTCAGGACACCCGGGACTTTTGCAAAGTCGGACTCTACGCACCAGAAACAGCCGCCGGCAAAGGTGGCTGTTGCGTTGATTTTATTCGCTTCCGTCATTTTTTTCACCTCCCGTTGCGCACTGTCGCCGGTTTCACAGCCCAGCAAAAGAAACAGCGCAATGATGGATATCAATATCTTTTTCATGGCCATCCTCCTTTAGATGTGAGGAACAGTTTAAAGCCGTTTCCCACATTGCCATACAAGTTAATGATCATATTTTATTTGTCAAACAGATCGGCCGGAAAGTCGGGAACGGAGTCACATTTTTAGTTCATCCGGTTGATGCATCCTTGTGGAAATGTTTTTCTTCCTGTAGTATCAGGAGAAACCAGTCTACTCGACTCAATCAAAAGAAGGAGGAACAAGCCATGAAGCATCTCATCATTTATTCGCATCCCAATCCCGGTAGCTTCTGCCACGCCATTCTGGAAGTGGTTGAGGAAACGTTGGCCCTAAAGAAACATGACATTGTCGTCAGGGACCTTTATGCCCTCGGTTTTGACCCCGTCCTGAAAGCCGCTGACTTTGCAGAGATGCAGTCCGGAAAGACGCCCGCCGATATCAAAGCCGAACAGGATCACATCGCCTGGTCGGACATGATGACCATCATTCATCCGGTCTGGTGGACGGGCCTGCCGGCCATGATCAAAGGATACATTGACCGGGTGTTCAGTTACGGTTTCGCCTACAGCACCGACGCCAAGGGCATCGTCAAGCTGCTGACGGACAAGAAAGTCATCATCTTCAACACCCAGGGGACCCCCGAGCCTCTCTATGAAAAGTCCGGGATGTTTGTCGCGATGAAAAAAACGTCCGACATGGGCATTTATGAATTCTGCGGGGTGAACGTCCTGGCGCACCAGTTCTTCGGCGCCGTCCCCTATGTCAATGATGCCGCGAGAAAAGGCTATTTGGAAAAGGTCAGACAGATCGTGAGTCCGTACTGATCTTCACACTCTGAACCACCTGGACCCGGATAAACTACATTTAAAAGCATAAAAATGGCTGAACGGGGACTTGATCTGTGCTATAAGGGCCGAGCGACGGTAGAAGTGTCAGAAACGCCAATAAATCACATCAAGGAGGGTATCAATGAGTCTGAGCGAAGATTACAAGGGGAAACTGGTTACCGCCGAAAAGGCGGTCAGCGTCGTCAAATCGGGCGACTGGGTCGAGTACGGCTCCTTCCTGGGCATGGTCCGGGCCTGCGACAAGGCCCTGGCGCAGCGAAAAGGCGAACTGAAGGACGTTCTGGTCAGAAGCTGCGTCACCGCCTACCTGCCGGAGGTGGTCGTGGCCGATCCCAAGGGTGAATCCTTTGTCTGGAACAGCTGGCATTTCTCCGGCGCCGACCGGAAGTTTGCCGACAAGGGGGTGCCCGTTTACTATACGCCCGTGAAATATTCCGAAGTTCCCCGCTATGTCCGGGAAGAGATCGACGACCTGGACGTCTTCATGTTCCAGGTGGCCCCCATGGACAAGCACGGCTTCTTCAACTTCGGACCCCAGTGCTCTCATTCCAAGGCGCTCTCCGAGCGGGCGAAGGTGGTCATTGTGGAAGTCAATGAAAAGATGCCCCGCTGTCTGGGCGGTTACGATGAAGCCATCCATATCAGCGATGTCGATTTCATCGTGGAAGGAGAGAACCCGCCCCTGACGCAGCTCCCGTCCCCGCCGCCCACGGACACGGACAAGAAAGTCGCTCAGTACATTCTGGAAGAGATGCACGATGGATGCTGCATCCAGCTCGGAATCGGCGGCATGCCCAACGCCGTGGGCATGATGATCGCCGAGTCGGACCTGAAGGACCTGGGATGCCACACGGAGATGCTCGTGGATGCCTATATCCACATGTTCAACGCCGGTAAGCTTACAGGCGCCCGCAAGGCGATAGACCCCCGCAAGCTCACCTATACCTTTGCCCTGGGGACCCAGATCCTGTACGATTTTCTCAACGACAACCCCCGGTGCGCCACCTATCCCGTGAGCTACACCAACAAGCCGGCCATTGCGGCCCTGAACGACAACCTGATGACCATCAACAACGCCATCGAAATCGATCTTTACGGCCAGGTCTGCTCCGAATCCTCCGGTTTCCGCCAGATCACCGGGACAGGGGGGCAGCTTGATTTCGTCCTGGCAGGCTGGGATTCCAAGGGCGGCAAATCGATCATGTGCCTCCCCTCCAGTTACAAGGACAAAGAAGGGAAAATCAAATCGAGAATCGTTCCCTTCCTTCCCCCGGGCGGCATTGTGACCGTATCGCGCACGATCACCCACCTCGTCGTCACCGAATACGGCAAGGTGAACATGAAGGGGAGAAGCGTCTGGCAGAGGGCGGAGGGGCTCATCAGCATCGCCCATCCCGACACCCGGGAAGAACTGATCAAGGCCGCCGAAGCGCAGGGCATCTGGCGGAGAAGCAACAAATAAGGATGAAGCAACCCCTCTGAACATTCGTCCTCACCCTGATTCCGACGGAACGACAGGGAGGCAGGATGCTCAAATGCATCACCGGCCTGCCCGGCCAGGGTCCACGCGTTACCTGGCCGGGCAGGTTTTTTTATGCCGCGACGAGGGCATAAGCGACAAAGTCGCCGTCATGGCTAAGGCTCAGGTCAAAGCGGGCAGGTTGTCCTTCCACGTATGTTGTGGGAGGGGTCCATCGATCCATATCCTGAAAACGCCGGATATCGATATCCACCGCCGGCACATCGAGAAGGGCTGCCAGGCGCCTGCCGGCGAGCCGACGCACCGCTGCTGAAGGATCATGATCACCGCCTTCTTTTGCCGGGGAAAGACGCTCGGTGTCCCAGAGTACATGATCCAGGATGCCGGACAACTGGGTCGCGCCGATGCAATGCAGATAGTCCGGGGTGATCGACACGCGGATGGCAACCGGACCTTGGGGCGAATAAACCACGCCGGATCGGGTCGGTTCATAATCGTCCGGGGACAGGACGACCGGATAAAGACGGGGCGTAAATACGGCCAGAAGATCTGCCTTGCTTGCGATCTTGTAGGCTGTTTCCTTGGCTGCCCACAGCGTCCACAGCATCACGTCCGGTGCGGCGGCTGCCGAGATGCATTCCCGTTCAGCGCTGGTGAAGACCCGCTGCAGAAACCGGTTGTCCCTGCTCTTTCCGATATTGCCGGGATCGGTCAGATCCACAATGTCGTTGCCGATAAATGTCATAATATTTTTCTTCCATTTCCGCCAAGCGCTGAATAATCTGTCCGGCATAGTCACGCTGAGCGCGCAGCCCCGTCAATGCTGATTTTTCCGGTTTGAACACATCCATCAGGACCATGAAGCGCTCGCCAAAACCGGGGAGAAGGCTGTAAGACGACTGTTTGTCGCCCCGCAGATAGAGGCACATAACCTGTAAATCCCCGCCGCCGTCGGCAAGAAAGCGTCCCACGCCGTAAGAAAATTGCTCCCGGTCGACCCGCCCTGTCCGCGAGCGTCCCCCCTCCGGAAAGATCAACAGTCGCTGCCTGCGGCTTAAAAGATAGGTGCATTTATCCAGCGTCCGCTTCGTTTCTTCACGCGGGCCGCCGCGCTGCACGGGGATGCACTTTGACAGGTAACACAGCAGAACCAGAAAGGGATTCTGGAAATTATTCCTCTCCGGCAGATTCCAGGGAATCCATCGGTAAAGGCGCAGATGCGCCGGCAGCGACAGCATGGCATAGCTCAAAATCAGCGAGTCCGCCACGGTCAGGTGATTGGCGCAGATCAGCCAGGGGCCTTCATGCCTTTGAAATTCGCGGCGGCAGGCCTGCCGGATGGCCCGCAGGTTTCTGATACGGTAGCCCATCAGCCTGATGACGGCAAAATAGCAGGGGGCCAGAATAAAGGCTGCCATGCGGCCGAGGCCGATCTGGAGCAGCAGGAGCGCTTTCGCCCGGAAAGGCAGCATGACCGCTAAGCCAGCTTCGCCTGGATGAGCTCAACGGCGTTTCCGATGGTGCGGATCGTGTCGGCCTCGTCATCATCCACGGTAATATTGAAAACATCTTCACACTTGATGATCACGTCCACCAGCCTGGCCGAATTGACCTTCAGGTCATTCAGAATGTGGGTGTCCTTGGTCGCCCGCTCCAGCAGGGCCGCATCCTTCGTATAGGGTTTAAGAATGGTGATCATGGCCTCGAAAATCTTCTGTTCGTCCATCTTGCATAACTCCTTTTTTAGTTTAAGTATTTTCCCATTTTTTAAAAATCAGGCAACTGTTGACGTCGCCGAAGCCGAACCCGGCCTTGGCGATAATCTTCAGATCCCCGTGATTGATGCAGGTCCGGGGAATGCGGTCCGTAAAGGGTGCGATCTCCGGGTGGATATCTTCGCAATTGACGGAAGGGTGGAGAAACCCCCGGTAAAGCTGTAAGACCACGGCAACGCATTCGATGGCGCCGGCGGCGCCCAGGCAGTGGCCGATCAGCGATTTCGTGCTGTTGATATAGGGAAACGCGTCCGGACCGCGCCCCAGGGTTTGCGACCAGTTTTTCACCTCCACCGGATCGGCAAACGTCGCCGTAAGGTGGCCGTTGATGGCATCGATATCGCCGGGTTCAATCCCGGCGTCGCACAGGGCAGACTGAATGCAGCGCCGGACGCCTTCGGGGTTGGGGGCCGTGATAGACCCGCCCATCCGGTGCCCGCCGCAGTTCACGGCGCCCCCGAGCACTTCCGCATAGATCCGGGCGCCGCGCGCCTGGGCCGTTTCCAAATCTTCAAGCAGCAGCAGGGCGCCCCCGGAACCGGGAACGAAACCACAGGCCGATGCACTCATGGGGCGCGAGGCGGCCTCCGGCCGGTCGTTAAACTTGCGGCAGATAACGCGCATGGCGTCGAAACCGGCCCAGATGTAAGGCGAGGCGCCCTCTGACCCGCCCGCCAGAATCCGCTTGGCCCGTCCGGCGCGAATCCGCCAGAGGCCTTCAAGGATCGCCTCATTGCCTGTGCTGCAGGCCGAGGAGTTCGATGTCGCCTGGTTTCCCAGGGCCAGCAATCCCGCAATCCGGGCGCTGGTGCCGCTGTTCATGACCTGTTCGACGATCCGGCTGCCCATCCGGCGGACCTTTCCCTCGTTCACCATGGGCACGACCGTGCGGGCAATCGTATCCATGCCGCCGATACCTGA
>JAPLJM010000152.1 GCA_026388595.1 Deltaproteobacteria bacterium | reverse complement strand
CATGACATTAGCAGAAGCGATCAGAGGGAGGCGGAGTATCCGGAAATTCAGGAAGGACGAAATCCCCGGAGAAGTCCTTCGGGAAATCCTTGAGGCGGCGCGCTGGGCGCCGTCCTGGGGGAATACGCAACCCTGGGAGCTCACTGTCCTCACCGGGAATGCCCTGGAGGAATTCAGGACAGGAAACCAGATGAAGATGGCCAAGGGGGAAGCTTTTTCCCCTGACGTCTCCATGCCGGAAGTCTGGCCGGAACACCTGAAGAAAAGATACACGGAAATTGGAAAAATTGTGCTCACCGCCATGGGCATCCAGCGCGAGGACAAGGAAGGCCGCAATAAGCTCTATCAGAACATGGCTGTGCTCTTCGACGCCCCCTGCCTGGTCATTGCCAGTATCCCCAAAGATACGCCCCTGGAATACGCCATGCTCGATATCGGCCTGATCCTGCAGACCCTGTGCCTGTCGGCCTATGACCGGGGAATCGGCAGCTGCATTATGGCCGTCTCCATCGGCTACCCGGCGCTGCTGAAGAAAATTGCAGCCATTCCGGAAGACAGCCGGATCATTATGGGTGTGGCCCTGGGATATGCGGATCCCGATTACCCGCTCAATCGCTTCGACCGGGTCAGGGCGGACACAGGTGAATTTGTCAGGTGGGTGAGTTAGTTCCAAATCACATTATTTATGAACGAACGAGGCTTTGTGACAACGGATGTTGCCCTGCGATTGTCCAAAGCGCTTGATACCACTCCAGGATTATGGTCGAACCTTCAGAGAAGTTACGATCGTGGGCGTTGCCTATTCTTCAAAGGTCTCACACGATGATCGGACCGGCATAGCGGCTCGGGAAGGCGTCTGACGGCCCTTCCCGGTCCCGCTTCATCGCATAGGGCAGACATTCCAGAATATCCTGGGCCGTCATTCCGTCTTCGCCTTTTTCCGTTGCCGCCAGATCTCCGGCAACACCATGAATGAAAACACCCTTTTTGACCGCCTCTTCCAGCGGCAGGCCAAGGCCGACCATAGCTGCGATCGTGCCGGTTAGCACATCGCCGGAACCGGCCGTTGCCATCCCGGAGTTGCCGCTCAGGTTGATAAAAACCCTTTCATCGGGCAATCCGATTAGGGAATGGGCACCCTTGAGGACAATGAATGCCCCCAGGTCTCTGGCCGTTTCTTGCAGGACCGCGATTTTTTGCCGGTTGATTTCGCCAACAGGCCTGGCCGTCAATCTTGACATTTCTCCCAGGTGCGGCGTCAGCACGGTCGGCGCTTTTCTCTTTCTGATGATTTTCAGGTCGCCGCATACGGCGGTGATGCCGTCGCCGTCGATCAGCACGGGCACCTTAATCGTTTTCACAAGCTCCCGGACCAACTGTTGCGTTTCCGCATCCAGGGACAGACCGGGACCGATTACCACCATATCCATTTTCTCGGACAGCTCGATCAAGCGGTCCTTGTTTTTCAATGCGATGCTCCCGGCCGCCGTTTCATTTTGGGGAATGAAGACGATTTCGCTCCCCTTCTGGGCAATGAAATATATCATGGACCGGGGGGCTGCCAGGCGGATATAGCCGCCGCCGGCCTTGAGAAAGGACAGGGCCGAAAAATAGGGGGCGCCGAAATAACCGGCGGCGCCGGCGATGACAAGCGCCTCTCCCATCGATCCTTTGTAACCGCTTTTGTCCCTGGGGGGAAGCGCTACCGGCCGGTTGACCTGAATTTTATTACCGTCACGATTGTAAAGAAAAGGCGGGAAAGAAATATGACAGACGTACAGCTTACCGCACCGCCCGTATCCCGGATAGAGCAAGTTGCCCCTTTTTGGCAGACCGAAGGCCACTGTACAGTCCGCTTGCACGGCTGCTCCCATGATCTCTCCCGTATCGCCGTTGATCCCTGAGGGAATGTCCAGGCTGAGCACTTTTTTACCGCTTTCGTTGATCAAGGCAATGACTTCCCGGTGCAATCCATCCACGTTTCGGTCCAGACCGGTCCCGAAAATGGCATCCACAATGCCATGGCTATGCAGAACATCCATCCCGATTTTTTTAACCGATGCGATAGCGCGCACCTCAATCGGCAGCCTGGCGAGAATATCCAGATTCGTTCTGGCCGCGCCTTTGAACTTATCCGGATTGCCCAGGATAAAAACCTGCACGCCCCCGCCATCCGCGTGGATCTTGCGGGCCACCACAAAGCCGTCTCCGCCGTTATTGCCCACGCCGCAGAAGATCGCGATTTTCTTGTCCCCGATGCCGATCTCCCGGGCCAGGACGGAAGCCGCAGCCTGCCCGGCGTTTTCCATCAAGATTTCTTCCGATATCCCCAATTGTTCGATGGCGTAACGGTCCATCGCCCGCATTTGCTGTACACTGCTGACTTTCATCATGAACTCCCTAATCCTGGTCGGTTACGCTTAAACGGTAAAGCATCTTTTCCTGCTCTCTAATTCCCCCCGCCCGTGGATCAAAAAACCTAATCATTTGTTACTTCTATCACAGAATCAGCTGCCCGGTAAACCAAAAATGTGCCTGTCGGAGAACAGGATGCACCCCTTTTTCACGATCATCAGTGCTGGTTATTCGATTGTGTAATAATATTTTATTGACACACAAGGTCTTTTTCCCTATAGTTTCCCCGTCCAAACATCGGTGTCCCATCCAAAATTTTCATTAAAGGCGATTATGGCAGACCTCGCAATACAGCAAAAAGCAGTGGAGACGCTGGTTGTCCTGAATACAACCATTACCAGCCTGCGTCTCTACCCTTCTTCGAGTAACATCATTACCAGTACCATCGATAAACTCAATCAGGCTCTGCTTGCCATTTTTGAGCAAAGCGATTCCATTACTTTTGCCGAGGCTGAAAAAATCCTCCTCACCAACGGGGAACCCTTAAGCACCAAGGACATGGAAAGACCCCCCGTCAAGGCCTTCCTTGAGTTGTTGCTCTATTTCGGAATCAGGAGCATTACACTCGAAAAAGGCATAGAAAAGAATGAGCTTACGGACTTCCTCCAGGTCATCGGGAGGCGGCAAGAAACGATCCAGAGCGAGGGTGGGCTTCAAAAGTTGCTGGAAAGCATCCATCTGCCCCACATCATACTCGACGAGAAGATTTATATTGCCAGAGATGGGGACCAGCAGATTCTTGCCAGCCTTGATATCAAGGATGATGATATCATTCAGTACATGGTCGGAAATGATCCAAACGTCACCCTCGATCCCAGGCAACTCAAAGAAATGGCAAAGGACCCGGAATGGATCGCGCAGATCTTTTCCAGGGGGATGACCGAGATCAAACATCAGCGGGAAACGCAGCCGAAAATCGAGAAGGTGTCTGAAAATCTGATCCGTATGATCAGCATCCTTGAAAAATTCATTGGTGAGATGGACCAGGACAAGATCTCGCTGCTCATCGGCAAAACAGTTGCGGAGCTCGATCCGGATATGATCAGCCTGGTGCTGACACAGAACATTGATAATCTCTTCGGCGGGACTTTTTTTCAGAATATCGTTGACGGGATGGACGAGAAGCAGTTTGGCGACGTCGTGGTGAAGATTCAAGCCATGCAACAAAGCCCCTCCGCAAACGACCTGGACGGTATAAGCGGCGGCAGGGGAGCGATCGATCGGACATGCAGCCGGCTGCTGAATTCAGACCGGGGCAAACAGTTTCAGCAAACCGTGCAGGAAAAAAAGGCGCGGGAAAAAGAAAAAATAGAGAAACAGATTCAGGCCATCAAAGAAAAGATGACACTGTCCGGCGATGGAACCATGGAGGCTGTTCCCAACAATGAAGCGATGGATTCCATCCTGAATATGGCCGACGAGCTGGCCGTCGGCGGGGAGCATGATTACATTGAATCGTTGATCCGGCAACTCACGGAAGGACTGGTCAGCCCCAGGCAGGATCTCCGTGACCGGGCATCAGCCGTGCTGGAGCATATTATCGTCCGCCTTTACGAGGATCAGCAAATCGCCATTCTGGACAGGCTTTCGGATACATTGATCCAATGGATCAGAATAGAAACATCGGCCACTTCCACCTATATCAAATTATGCTACAGGTTGAAGGACCAAATCGCGGACCGCATCCTTAAAGGGAGGTTTGCCGACTGCATGCCCATCCTGGATATTTTTTATCAAATCGATTCAGGCATTCTGGGCAAGAATGATGCGGTGCGGGCCATCGTATCGGATATTATCGCAGAACTGGCGTCGCCGGAGCTGACGGACGCGCTGATGGCGGGTTTTAGCGAAAGGGATGAAAAAACGAGTGGGAGTGCGGGCAGGGTACTGGCGAGACTCGGCGATGACGCTCTAAACCTTTTACTCAACATGCTCCGGGACAAGACGGACAGCGTGGAACGCGTCCGGATTCTTCATATTCTGTCCGAGATTGGGCAGCCTGCGATGCCCGTTATCCGAAAGCGGCTGTATCAGAAAGAGCCCTGGTATTTTTTAAGAAATCTTGTTTACACGTTGGGTCGAATTGGCAGTCAGGAAGATGCCGAGCTTCTGGGAGACTTTTTGTTGCATGAGAACGAAAAGGTCCGTCAGGAAGCCCTAAAAAGCATTCAGCGCATTGGCGGAAAAGGGAGGGGACCGGTCCTGCTGTCGGTTTTACCGAAGGTGGATGAATCTTACCAGAAGAGCATTGCCGAGGACTTGGGCAACCTGAAATATGCCGAGGCAGTGCCCGCCCTGATGGACTTACTCAAGACAAGGCCTCTGGTCGCGTCGTTGTCGAGAGCGGAGCTGGAGGAAAAAATATGCCTTGCCCTGGGACGGATCGGGTCCCAGGAGGCAGTCCCGCTTCTTACCGAAATCAGCAAACCGAAAAGGCTTTTTGTTTTCGATGCCTATCCGGAAAAATTAAAAAAGGCCGCGGCCCAGGCTTTGTTCCTGATAAAAACCGGCTCGTCGTCGTGACGGTTACAGCCGACTGCCTCTTTCGTCATCGCTGACCTTCCACCCAGCAGAGAAGATTTTCAACCGCTGCAACGCCTGTTTTCAAGTTTCTATCTGGTGATCGCCTCCGTCAGGATCCTCAAGCCGCCGGCAATGTCGTCTCCCAGATGGAAGCGGATCACCAGCCGGCCGGCATTGAGGAGCGCCTGCCTGTCGCCCAGGGCCTGCGCCGCCTTGAGCACCCCGAAAGTCACAGAGGAGCCGGGCCGGCCCATTTCATCGGGGATGGGGACATCCACGGGATCATCAGCGGTCAATTGGATAAACAACCCCCGGTTGCCGTCTCCCTTATGAAGCTGACCGGTGGAATGAAGAAAGCGCGGCCCATAACCCGCCGTTGTCGCCAGATGGTATTGATCCCGCAGGCAGCGCCGCAAGCGCAGGAGGGCCGCATCCGTCTCGGCGGTCGGCTGGAGATAAGCCTGGAGTGCGAAATAACCGTTCGGCACAGATGATCTCAAAAAAATGTTCAGGGCATCGCCGGGACTTTGCGCCAGAATGTCCCCGTAAACAGAAATGCCGTCCCCCCTCAGGACCGGGGCTTCCACCGGCAAAACGCTTTTTTCACGATACCGGGCCAGCATCCGCCGGGCCAGAACCTTGGAAGCCTCCACATCCGGCTGGTCAAAGGGATTGATCCCCAGATCGTGGCCGGCCACGGCGGTCGCCGCCTCCCAGAGAAAAATCTGACCGCCCAGATCGTAAACATCCTGCAGCCTGATTTTTATCATCGGCCGCCCCATCTTTTCAAGACGGGCGATTTCTTCATCCGCCGACCTGTCGTCTGACAGATGAACATAGACAAAGACCCTGTCATCACTGTAAACAGCAGCCGGCCCCAGGGGCTCGCCGATAACCGGGAGAATCCCCTTCCCTTCCTTGCCCGTGCTCTCGGCGATGAGCTGCTCCAGCCAGTCTCCGAAACTCGCAATCCGGGGTGAAAAAGCAAAGGTGAGTTTGTCCCAGCCGGCCCTGGCCAGGACTCCCAGACTGGCCCCCAGATAGAGACCGCTCAGCGAATCGGGTTGGGAGCCTTCAAGGCACTTTTCCTGATCCGCTGCGCCTGCCGCCCGATCCAGCAGTTTTTTTATATCCACGCCCATCAGCGCCGCCGGAATCAGGCCGAAATAGGTCAGGGCGGAGTAACGCCCGCCGATTTCCGGATCGTTCAGAAAGGTTTCACGGAACCGATGGACGGCTGCCAGCTCTGCCAGGGCGCTGCCCGGATCGGTGATGGCGATGAAACGTCTGCCCGCCTCCTCAGCACCGTACCTTTCAGAAACCCGGTTGAAAAAATATTTCATGAAAGAAAAGGTTTCTACCGTACCGCCTGATTTTGTGGAAACAATAAAGAGTGTTTTCGACAGGTGGCGTTGATCTGAAAATGCCAGCACTGCAGCGGGGTCCGTGCTGTCCAGGATGGCAAGTTCCAGATAGCCCTCAGATACACCGAATGTTTTGCGATAGACTTCCGGCGCCAGGCTGGACCCGCCCATTCCCAATAGAAGGGCATGGGTAAAGCCATCGCGCCGCAGGTTATCCGCCAGGTCGTTGATTTGCTGCAGGCGCCCGGTCATCGCCCGGGGGCTGTCCAGCCAGCCAAGGCGATTCGTAATTTCAACGGGCGACGGCTTCCAGAGGGTATAATCCTTCTCCCAGAGCCGGGCCGGGACGCGGCTCCTCATCATGCTTGCAAAAGCCGCATCGACAGCAGGCTGAAAGCGGCCAAGGCTGGCTACCGCATTCGGAACAAGTATCATAACGACCTTCCCGTGGAGACCTTTGAAAAATGGTTCATTTGATCAATGCTTTTGCAGCTTCGACGACCTTTTCCACGGTTATGCCAAATTTTTCATAGAGTACATCGGCGGGCGCGCTGGCGCCGAAGCGGTCCATCCCCACTACCGCGCCGTCCAGACCGACATAGTGCTCCCAGCCCAGTCTGATTCCCGCTTCCACGGCAACGCGGTTCCTGACTTCCGGCGGGAGAACCTTGTTCCGATAGGCGGCCGGCTGCCGATCGAAGAGTTCCCAACTGGGGAGCGAGACGACGCGGACCCGGGTCCCCCCCGCTGCCAGCTTCCGGCCGGCATCGAGGGCAATGGCAACCTCGGAACCCGTCCCGATCAGGATCACCTGAGGCTCCCCTTCTGAAGACTCCCAGAGGACATACCCGCCCTGCCGGAGATGGTTTGCCGCAGACAGTTCAGCTTGATTCAGGATGGGAAGGGTCTGGCGGGTAAAAATCAGCGCCGTCGGCCCCTGTCGGTTGAGAAGCGCCGCACGCCAGGCCTCGACCGTTTCGCAGGCGTCGGCAGGTCGGATAACAGTCAGATTGGGGATGGCGCGCAGGCTCATCACCTGCTCGACGGGCTGATGAGTCGGACCGTCTTCCCCGACGCCGATGCTGTCATGAGAAAAGATATAGATCACCCGCAGTCCCATCAGTGCGGCAAGACGAATCGACGGACGCATATAGTCACAGAAGGTCAGAAACGTCCCCGTATAGGGAATCATGCCACCGTGCAGGGTCATCCCCATGGCAAGGGCCGCCATGGCGTGTTCCCGCACGCCGAAGTGGATATTTCGTCCGCCGTAGCCCCATTCACCGCCGATCGCCCCGTGGATATTCTCCGGCATGGGGCCCGGCTTCTGAAAGTTGCCGAATCCCCTGAGCCAGCAGAGCACCGACGGATTGAGATCTGCAGAACCGCCCAACAATTCCGGCAGGACCGCTGCCAGTTTCTGCATGACGCCCTCCGAGGCCTTGCGGGTGGCCATATCCTTGGCCTCCTGTGAATAATCCGGCAGGATGGATTCCCATGCCTCCGGCAGATCGCCGGCGATGATGCGTCGAAATTCCGCCGTCATTTCCGGATCGGCCTTGTCATATCGTTGCAAGGTTGCTTTCCATGTC
>JAPLJM010000224.1 GCA_026388595.1 Deltaproteobacteria bacterium | reverse complement strand
CATAGGCGATGAAACGGCCGTCCCCGGCAGTTTCCCTTGCGGCGGCAACATCTTCTACAAAAATAAGAATCCCTATAAAAACCAACACCATTGCTGCTACCATCGTTCCTATCGTCTTTTTCATGAGCTGTCACCGCCGCCTACTGTCCGTTTACTTCAAAAGGTTCCACATTGTAAAACAAAATGCAGTAATTTTTGACTTATTTTGTACATGAGGGTATCGTTAAAGGCAAGATTGTTTTCCGGTGCTCATTAAAATTCGTGTAACCATATCAACGATGCAAAGGAGGTCATGATGGCCGATAAACTTGATCCTCAGCAACCCCATCCCATCCAGATCAGCACGATTGATGAAATGTCGCGCGGCAGATACAGCAATTTGCTGCTGGTCACCCATAGCCCGGATGAGTTCATTCTGGACTGGATTTTGAATTCACCCAATGGACCCCACCTGGTGTCGAGGATTATTGTGAGCCCGGGGCACGTGAAGAAAATCATCGAGGCGTTGACGATCAATCTGAAGCAGTACGAGGATAAATTCGGGGCTGTCAAGGTGATTGAACCGGATGATCAGAAGTTCCACTGATCCTGCCCGGCTCAGGTAACGCGACGCCTCACAGAAGCTTCAGGCAAAAAACATGGCCATGATCGAAGCAACCAGTGTAATCAGGACAGATATGATGAAAGTCGTCTTGATGACCTGGCTTTCGATTCCCATGGCGTCAATCGTGGCGGCGGCATTCTGCAATTTTGCCGGGGAAATGACGCTGGCCAACCCTCCGCCGATCGCCGTCACCGCGGTCACGATCAGGGCATCGACATGGAGAAGTTTGGATGTCATGAGATGGTACTTGGTGAACATGGCAATGGTTGAAGCTTCGCTGCCGCTCAAAAAACCACCAAAGAGACCCAGGTAACCGCTGATGAAGGGGTACATGGCGCCGAAGAGCATGGCGGAACCCTGTGACAGGACGCTGATCATATTGGACGTGGGGTCCGCGATCTTCCAGACAGCACCCTGATCCTGAATGCCCGAGTTATTCATCACGAAGGCGATGGCAAAAAAGATAGCGGCCGAAAAGGCGGGCCGGGGCGCGCGTTTGACCCACTTGACCAGAGTCGTCTTGACGGCTGCTCCCGTCGGCTTGATGAAGATGGCCGAGAGAATCGTACTGATCAGCACCCAGGTATAGGCGTTCCAGAGCATGCGGGTTTTGATGGTCTGGCCTGGAATAATCGAGATGGCCATGGCAATGTTTTTGTAGAGCAGGTCAAACCAGGGCTGGTAGAAGTTAATGGCGAAAGACGCTGCAATCAGAATCACCCAGGGAGAGAGGGCTCTCAGGAGCGACATCCCTGCTTCGACGCTTAAATCGTCTTGCGTCAAATGGGATCGATCAATGATCTGCTTTCCGCGCACCTTAAGGTAGATCAACATGGCGACCATCGTCGAAAAGCCGGCCATGACGCCGGTCAAGACCACGCCGGCGGCCAGAAAGGGAATGTAACTGACGGCCACGGCAACGCCGCCGTTCGTCATTCCTGCAATGATGCAGGGAATAAATCCTTCCCGCATCAGCTTCCACCGTCCTACGATCCAGAGCATTCCGAAACCGATTAATGTGGAGATGACCGGCAGGAATTTTGCGAAGACCTGGGCGGACTGAACCAGCGGTGTTCCGGTAAGGTCCGAGTAGACAACGAGCGGTGCCCCGAGCAGAGCAAAAGTGCAAAGGGCGTCAAAACCGAGGGCCGGAAGGGCCACTGCCACAAAACTGGAGTATCCCAGCGCCACGAGGATGGGCGGCAAAATGGAAACGGGCGTTGCCCCCACAGACACCAGCAGCGTTCCAGCGCCCACATTGATGAGCATGATCTGGACGGCCCTGTCTGTAGAAGCGAAGGTCTTCACAAAAACGGTTATTCTCTTCAGGGCGCCCGTTGCTTCCATAAAGGTGATCTGCAGGATGGAGGTGACCACCATCAGGGAAACGGGGAAGGACGCGATGATGCCTGCCATCGAAGAACGCAGGCCGGCTTCCGGGGATGTGTTGAAAAATAGAAAGGCAATGATTACGGTGATCAGCCATCCGATGGCGCCGCTGGTGTCGGCGGAAAATTGCCTCCGGACCATGAGGAACACGATGATGAATATGGGAAGCAGCGTCAGAAAAACAGAAAGCAGCATGTCCAACCTCTGAGCGCCGGACTAATCATAAATGGATACCTCTGTCAATCGAAAATTTCTTGCGGGTTTGTCAAAGGTAATTCTTGAATTATTAGCGATGGATCTGATATGAATAACGAAAGGTGAATCCATGTTGACATTAACGCCAGAAGCCCTCAGCTATGCGCATGAAAAGGGAAATTCGTTGTATCTGGAATACATCGTCGTGCAGGGCTGCTGCATTCATTATCAGCCCGGACCCACCATCCGATTCGGTACACCCCATGCCCCAGAAAAATACTGGCAGGAAAGAATCGAGGGCGTGACCATCTACATTCCCTATGATTTACCGGATATTCCGCTGGCGATCAACCTCGATACCTTTATGGGCTTTAAGCGGTTGATTGTCGAGGGCTGGCGTCACGCCTGATGACAGCCCCTCCCTTTTTAATTGCCAAGCGATTGCCCTTCTGTTAGGTAGGACCAACAACAAAAACATCCCTGATTAAGGAGAATATTCGATGTATGCCGTCATCATGGCCGGGGGCAGGGGCTCCCGATTCTGGCCGCGGAGCCGCGAAAAGAAGCCCAAACATCTGCTGGATATCGTCAGCGACAAAACCATCATCCAGGAAACAGTGGACCGGATCCGCCCCTTGATCCCGCCGGACAAGATCCTCATCGTCACCGGACAGAGCCACGGGTCGGAACTGATCCGTCAGCTCCCCGAGATCCCGCGGGAGAACATCATCATCGAACCGGTAGGGAGAAACACTGCCCCCTGTATCGGTCTGGCCGCCCTGCACATCAAAAAAAAGGCAACCGATGCCGTGATGCTGGTCCTGCCATCGGACCATCTGATCGCCGATGAAAAGCGATTCCGCGAAATTCTGGGTGCAGCTGCGACCATGGCAAGAAGGGGGGATTATCTGGTGACCATCGGCATCCGGCCGACGGGACCGGAAACGGGCTATGGGTACATTGAACAGGGACGAGAACAAGCCGCCATTGAGGGCGAGAAGGTCTATGACGTCCGGTCCGTCCGTGAAAAACCCGACCTGACGCAGGCCCGGGCGCTATTGGCCCAGGGTGGTTTTTCCTGGAACAGCGGCATGTTTATCTGGAAGGTTTCCACGATCCTCAATGCCCTGGAGCAGTGGCTGCCCGACCTGTATGACGGCCTGCTGCAAATCGAAGCGGTCCTGGGATCGTCACGGGAAGCCGCTGAGGTGGAGCAGTTTTACCGGCACGCCCGGTCCATCTCCATCGATTACGGTGTCATGGAGAAAGCGCAGAACACCCTTGTGATCCCCGGCGATTTCGGCTGGTCCGATGTGGGCAGCTGGGATGCCCTGTGGGAGGTCTCTCCCCGGGATGAAAAGGGCAACGTCGTGCGCGGGCAGGTTATCAACATCGACAGCCGGAACTGCCTTGTCCACAGCCCCGGCAAACCGGTGGCCCTGGTGGGTGTGGAAGACCTGATCGTCGTCGAAACCGACGATGCCCTAATGATCTGCAAACGGGGCTCTTCCCAGGATGTCAAGAAGGTGGTGGATTGGCTGGAGAAGGCAAATAAAAAAGAATACCTCTGACAGACTGTTGAAAAAGGCCATCTGCGGCGTTACGCCGCAAGCCTCGTCAATCGGCATACTTCTATGTATGCCTCATTCCTCGCCTTTTGCGCGCCTTGCATCTGGACCTTTTTGAACAGCCTGTCCTTAAATGTTGTTTTCTTCATCTTAGAGCCGTAATAACGCCCTTTCCATGAGGCGGCTACCGGCGGGAGGCAGGGTCAGCGCTTCAATGCGGGGAAACGGGTTTCACCGTGGGGGCGAAGCCGCCTTTCTTGAGGGCCTGTTTGATCTTCGCCGCCGTCGTTTTTTCCGTGTCGTAGGTCACGACCAGGGTGTTATCCTGCGGAGTTTCAAACTTCACAATGCCGTCTATCGGTTTGAGGATAGAACTTATCCTCGCCCGTGTCCCTCAGGCATTGCACCCGGGGATCGTGAACCCCACGGTCTTTTCCGCGGCCAGGGCCGTTTGCTGCACACCCGGGAACCACGCAAACAGCGCCATCAACAGGATGGCCAGAATGATTGCTTTTCTTCTCATGTTTTACTCCTTCGTGCTTTTCAAATCGTCGATGACGCTTCCCGCTTCATCCTTTCCATCGAGGGAGAGGGAAAGGACTTATTGAAACATCTTCAACAGGGGTATTCATTTAAACTCAAAGATTGCAAAAATCCAGACAAAATTTTATAATGGCGGAAAGGAATAAAGAAAGGTCACCCCCTATGGGACTCCGGCTGTCTGCACCGTTCATTCTGGCTTCCGCATCTCCAAGACGCATTGAACTCTTAAAACTGCTGGGGCTTGATTTTATCGTGATGCCCAGTGGGGCGGACGAATCCTTCCAACAGGGCGAAACACCGCAGGCGCACGTCCTGAGATTATCGGCAGACAAAGCGGCCCTGGCTGCGGCAGCACACCCCGGCAACTGGGTCCTGGGGGCCGATACGATCGTTGTCATTGACGGGGAGGTGCTTGGCAAACCCGCCGACCCCGACGAGGCGCGGCAGATGCTGAAAAAGCTGAGCGCCAGAGCGCATACCGTCTTCACGGGTTTTACCATTGCCCGGCAGGAGCCCCGGCTGCTGATCAGCGAGGCGGTGGCATCGACGGTTCTTTTCAGAGCGATCTCCGAGGACGAATTGGCCTGGTATGTGCGTTCCCGGGAACCCTATGACAAGGCGGGGGCCTATGCCGTGCAGGGGCAGGGGGCCTTTTTTATCCGGGGAATCAGGGGTTCCTACACCAATGTGATGGGGCTGCCGCTGTGTGAGGTCGTGGATGTGCTGAAGAAGATCGGGGCGGTCGCATTTACGGCAGGAGAAAAGGGACAGAAGGACAACGTTGACCCATGAACGCACTCATCAAAGAACAGATCGCAATCATCCGGCAGCGCATTGCCTTGGCAGCGCAGAGGTCAGGACGTCCGGCATCCGCTGTGCGGCTGATGGCCGTGACCAAGACCGTGGACGACCAGCGGATCATGCAGGCCATCGCTGCCGGCGTGGATATGGTTGGAGAAAATTACGTCCAGGAAGCCCGGCGGAAGATCGAGCTGATGGGAAAATCCATGGAATGGCACCTGATCGGCCATCTTCAGAGCAATAAAGCCAAGGTTGCCGTACGTATCTTCGACATGATCCATTCCCTGGACCGCCTGGAGCTGGCCTGTGAGCTGGACAAGCGCTCACAAATGGCGGGCGTCGTCATGAAGGTGCTCATTGAAGTGAATATCAGCGGGGAAGACACAAAGCGCGGCGTTTCCCATGGGGATGCCCTGTCGCTGATCCGGGATGTTTCCGCCCTGGAAAATCTTTCCGTGCGGGGGCTCATGACCATGCCGCCCTGGTTCGATGACCCCGAGGCGGCCCGGCCTTTTTTTATCGCCCTGCGGGAACTGCGGGACCGGGTGGCAGCGGAAAAACTCCCCCGCGTGGAGATGCGTGAGCTTTCCATGGGCATGTCCCAGGACTATCAGGTGGCCGTGGAGGAAGGCGCCACGATTGTGCGCATCGGTCGGAGCATTTTCGGCGAGCGGCCGCAATAAGC
>JAPLJM010000325.1 GCA_026388595.1 Deltaproteobacteria bacterium | reverse complement strand
GGTCATGAAAACCTTAAGCGTCTGATCGCGGACGGAAAGAAAAAAGGTGGGGGGGCCGAAGAGGGGGATGGCCTCCACTCTCAGCCAAGCAGGCTGTTTCATCAGGATGGCCAATTTCAGGGGGTAACGGCCCTCACGGGTGGGTATCTGGATGTTGGCCAAGGCCTGTAGCGTGACCTTGGCCGGACTTTGTGTGGCAAGGTTGCTTAAGGCAGCTTCCGGAGAGGGGAAGTTCATCCGGGCCGTCATTGCCGGCGCCATCGAGCACCCGCAAATGATAAACAGAAATAGACAGAAAACCGGGACCCTATTTCGCGGATTTAACGACACCCACGAAAACTGGCTTCGCCGCCGCTCAAAAATCTTTTTGGCTTCAGAGATGCTCATATCACATGAGGATTAAAAACAAGCTGTTAACTTCAGTACTGGAAAGGCGAAGAGAAATATCCCTTCCTCGTATTATAGACCTTCTCATGCCTGTCATTTTTTCAACAGATCGCCGATTTTCTTGGGGAGAGTATTGCTGCCGGGATTCAGCTTCAGGGCTTTTTGATAGATCTCCAGGGCTTCTTTGAGTTTCCCGATTTTGACGTAAGCATCCCCGAGGTGTTCGGTAATGGCCACATCGTTGGGCTGAAGACGGGCCGCTTCCGCCAGGTGCTGGATGGCTTGATCCAGCTTGTTTTGCCGGAAATAGACCCAGCCAAGGCTGTCGATGATATAGGCGTTGCCCGGTTTGAGCCGGGAGGCTTTTTTAATCAGTTCTTCTGCTTCGCTCAAATGGATATCACGGTCCGCGTAGCTGTAACCGATGAAATTCAGGGCATCGGCGTGATCGGGATCGATCACAAGAATCAGCCGCATTTGTTGAATGCCTGCTTCAAAACGGTCCGTCTTTTCGAAAAGCACACCCAGGCTGTAGAGGACCTCCGTACTTTTTGGCAAAATGCTCAGCCCCCCTTGCAGGACCTTTTCGGCGCGAGGCAAATCCTTTTTCTCGTCATACAGGGAGGCAAGAAACACGTATAGTCCGGGTGCATCTCTTTTTTGG
Source organism: Deltaproteobacteria bacterium (assembly GCA_026388595.1). Lineage (GTDB taxonomy): Bacteria > Desulfobacterota > Syntrophia > Syntrophales > Fen-1087 > JAPLJM01. Next base: position 1,393 of record JAPLJM010000325.1, on the reverse strand, counting down.
GCGAGGGTCTCCTGGAGTATTTTTATCGCCCCATCTATATTTCCCTCTTTTTTCAAAATCGCCGCGGCATGGATACGGGCGTTGACAAAGAACTCTGAGTCCGTTGGAATCAGTCGAAACATTTCCAGGGCCTGCGGGTTCATGGATTTTTCATCGTAAGCCGTGGCCAGTACATAGCGGATCTTCTGATCGTCGGGATACGATGCAAGCAGTTTTCGAAAAAGGGCAATAGCCTGCTCTTGACGGTCCCGCTCCAGGAAAATCAGACCTACGGTCAGCATCGTCTCTTTATTGGCTGCATGCTGCTGCAGCACCTCCCGGAAGACCTGATCTGCTTCTACATCCCGTTTCTCTCTTAATAAAAGATCTCCTAGGCGAAGCCTGACCTTCACCCGTCCCGGATTTATTTTACTGAAATTCTCATAAACACCGATGGCCAGTCCACTATTTTTCTGCTTTTCGTAGAGTAATCCCAGATCCACCATGGCAGACTCGAAAGACGGTCTGAGGGCAAGGGCTTTCTTCAGCTCCTTTTCCGCCTCATCATTCTGTTTCAATTCCATCAGGACTTTGGCGAGATAGTAGTGGCCGATGACATGATCAGGATCGATGATCAGCAGCTTCCTCAGGGTATCCAGGGAATTCTGGTACTCTTTTTGTTCAGCGTAGAGGGTGCCGAGATACAGATGAGCCAGGGTATGTTTTGGATCCAGGGTGATAACGGCCTGATATTCCAGAATGGCACGGGGGTAGTCTTTCAGGTTGGCGTATAATCCGGCAAGCAAAAAGCGCAATTCCGCATCCCGGGGATGAAGTTTCGATGCATCGTTCAGAAGCTCCAGTGATTTTCCGAGTGCTCCTTTTTCACTGTGCAGCATCGCAAGTTCCGTAGCCAGGACCGGGGAGTTGGGATCGAATTGCCGGGCCTTTTCAAACTCAATGATGGCCTCTCCGCTATCTTCGTTCAGCAGATTCAGCACCCCCAGGGAATAGTGATAGGCGGCCTGCATGGATTGGCCTTCCGAGGCGTCCGGAGCCAGAGGCATCGTATGATTGGGCGACTGGATCAGGAAGCAACCCTGTAGAAGGCAGATGGCCGCTAAGCATCCTATTTTATGAAAAAAGGAATTGCGCATGACATCAACGGTTGTTTGTTTTTTGGAAAATCTCCAAGCTTTTAAGAATATCGATTGCACCTTTGAGCTGATTGTCCAGTGTTAAATCTTCCACTTCTTTTTTCGCCGGTTCTTCCGGCTTTTGTCCGTTTTCCTTCGCTGATTTGATATGACCCTTCAGGTCCCGTTCCCGCATACGGTCCTCCACACTTTCCTTTTCATCGGCGGGCCGGTGAAACTTGATGATGATATCCGGGGCAATGCCTTCTGCCTGAATG
>JAPLJM010000140.1 GCA_026388595.1 Deltaproteobacteria bacterium | reverse complement strand
TTGCGGACAAAGTTGCCGCATATCATATTGATGGATTCCCGGACACAATCCGCCATGACGGGTTCGGTGATTTCCTCCGGATCCAGATTCAGCATATTCTGTACCATGGCTTCGGCAATCCCCGTGGAGAGGGAAATGGCCATGGCGCCACTGACAGGACCGTTAAAAGTAACGGACGCCTTCATCTGATAATTCCCACCGCCGCCGCGAAGCGGTTCCGCAAAGACAAAAAACATTTTTTCCAATACTTCAAAAATCGCCGTCATCAGCATTTCTTGGGTCTTCTTGATATTCGCCATCGGCTCCTACTCCTATCACGTCATGGAGAACGCTTCGAATGTCTTCCGGCAAAAAGGGCTTCTTAATGAATCCCTTCGCGCCCCTGTCAAAGGCTTCCTTCATCCTTTCACTGCTTCCCTCCGTGGATACGATAATCGCGGGAATATTCTGGTAAAGCGGGTCCCGACTCAACGCCTGCAGCAGCTCCAGTCCGTTCATTTCCGGCATATTCACATCGGAAATGATGACATCCACCCAGTTTTTCTTTAGCTGATCCAGGGCCTCCCGTCCGTTTGCGGCCTCAAAACAGCCGCTCATCTTAAATCCCGAAATGGTGATGATCTTCTTGATCACAGCCCGCATGGCGCCTGAATCGTCCACAATCAATACGTTGAATGACATAATTCCCTCTTGGCGAACCTATAAATTGTGAATCAGATCTTTCGCTCTTTCCAACTCATCCACCAGTGAAATGAAACTCTTTTCCAGATCGATCATCCTGAGGTTGAAATACTGCATGACATCCTCAAGGCCTTTATGGGCCAGCGCATCGATCCCGCCGTCAATGCCCATCATCAGGCAGGCCTGATCGGACAGATAAACAAGCCAGGCATTCTTTTTATCCTGCTCCATCAATAAATCAGGCCGATGGTGGTAGGCGATGGCGTCCCGGATATCGGCTGGAAAATTCCAGTGGGTCGCAATCCGTCCCCCCAGGTCGGCGTGATTGATTCCCAGGATTGCTTCTTCCGCCTCCAGAAAAGAACATTTCCCCTGCTTGACCCGATACATGATTTCCTCAAAGGATTCATGGACATACTCGCCCATGATAAGCTTGCCCACATCATGAAGCAACGCAGCGGTATAAAGAACCGGGTCTTCCCGGGATTGGATCTTACGGGAGAGAATCTGAGACATCAGGGCGACGGCCACGGAATGTTCCCACAGATCCTTTGACTGCGCCACGTATCCCTTGCCGCCTTTGCTGAAGTACCTTGAAACGCCCGCCGTCTGCACGGCCCGGATGAGCTGCTGCTGGCCAAGATAGACAACGGCATCCTGGATCGATTTGATCTTCTGACGGGCGCCAAAATAGGCGGAGTTGCTGATTTTCAGAATGTTTGCGGCAATGGCCTGGTCGTACTTGATCACGTTCGCCACATCTGCCACGGCATAATCGTCGTTACGGAGCAGTGCCGCAACTTTCTGGGTTGTCGCCGGAAAAGCGGGAATCCGATCAATGGATTTAAGGATAATGTCGATCATCATAGCTCCCTGACCGTCCCGTCGGAACTCTTCAAGATGCATTTTCCCGTTTCAAGCTCAAGCCGCACAGTCCGGTTGAAGTTTTTTCCCGTATCTTCGCCATCGGTCATCACGTTATTCCGCCAGAATATTTTTCTCATGGCTGTAATATTCTTCTGACCAATGCGGAAATAGTTGGTATCATCGAGGATGCTGGCTCCACCGGCAACCTTCACGATCATCCTGTTTTTTTCTGCGCCATAGGCGTAACAGGATTTGAACAATATCGGGATCCCCGTATCGGCGAACATGCCGGGTGTCTCCTTTGCCTTGACGGCATCGAGGGATGAATCGGGAAGCATGAAATGCAGCAGTCCTCCCACTTTGACTTTCGGATCATAAATGGCCACACAAATACAGGAACCCAGCGCATAGGTGACCAGCACGTCTCCGGGATTGCAACTCACCTTCAGATCCGAAATGCCCACAATGAGATCACCCATATTTCATAACCACTTATCTTCTGTAAACGCTGGGTTCGACATATTTAAATTCATGACGCAATCCGGTGAGGCTTTCGGAATGTCCGATAAAGAGATACCCCCCCTTGTCCAGACATTGATAAAACCGGTTGATCAAGGCCGCCTGCGTTTCCTTATCGAAATAAATCATCACATTTCTGCAGAATATGACATCGAACCGATAACTGGACGGCGGTGTTTCCATCAGATTGAATCTCAGAAACCGGATCATGTCTCGTATTTCCTTCTTTATCCGAAAGAACCCATCCGATCTTCCGGAACCCATCTGAAAATATCGCTTCAAATTGGCCGGGGGGATGTTACCGATCTTATCTTTGTGAAAAATTCCCTTGACGGCGGTGTCCAACACCTTTGTCGATATGTCCGTCGCCATAATTTTGACGTCTGCAGATGCTCCGTTGACACTTTCACAGACGGTCATGGCCAGCGAATAGGGTTCCTCCCCCGTCGAACAGCCGGCGCTCCAGATGCGTAATTTCGCCAAAGCGCCGCCTTTATTGCCCGGTGCTTTCAATAGGGGGGGGATGATTTGTCTCAGGGTATGAAAATGATTTTCTTCTCTGAAGAAATAGGTCAGGTTCGTGGAGAGGGAGTCGATCATGGAAATCAGTTCATCGGTGCCGGCATCCGTGATGACGTATTGGTAATAATCTCCGAATGATCTGAAGCTTCCTTCCCTCAGCCGCTTGCCCAGGCGCGCCTTTACCAGTTCCTTTTTGCCGTCATGGAGATTAATGCCGCACTGCTCATAAACCAGGCGGCTGATTCTCTCATAATCAACATCTCTCAGTTCAGAACACATCATAAAATGGCGTACCTTTTTTCGTCAGTCTTCCGATGGCTGCACGACCGCGTCCATTTTT
>JAPLJM010000326.1 GCA_026388595.1 Deltaproteobacteria bacterium | reverse complement strand
CCATCCCCGGAGTAAGGAAAAGTTGGCGGAAGAGAAATAGATAAGAGAAACTCCGGAAGGGAAATTGGATAAAACGGACCGAGCCAGGTTTACCAAAATGATCATAAACGGCATTGATTGTAAGCTCAGGCAACTGGCCTTCAACATCTTCAGAGGAACGAAAGTCTTGAGAACCGCTTAAGAAAGGGGGTGCTGCGTCATATGAGTCAATAAGACCATAAACAAAGATCAAATCACCTGCATAAGGAGGGAAAAATGAACTCGCCATAGCCCGATTAACTTTCCGGTTGCCGATTCGGCAGCTCTGATAAAAAATGTAAGCTCACAAAAGTTGGTCAAAATCATTCCTTTACTGAAATATGCCGTTGTGCAAACCTCTCAAATTATCAGGGCGTTTTCCAGCCATTATAACAATGATATTGACGCCAAGGGAATCCGCTGTGGTGACCAAGTCGGTTTCCAAACAGGGCTTAATTGATTACAGAAACCAGCCGAACAGGTTGATCACTTTCTCCAAGAGACGTGAAACCACCCCGCGTTGTTCGTGATCCTCCAATGTGATCCGTCGGGAATTCTTGAAATCCTCCAGAAGGATCATTTGAATCTGCCTGCAGAACGCTTCATTGTCGATGATGAGGTTGATCTCGAAATTGCGGTGAAAACTGCGCTGATCAAAATTGGCTGATCCAATGACCGCCCGCTCCCCATCGATCAGCATGACTTTGGCGTGCAGGATCTCATGCGCCATTTCGCAGATATCGATCCCTTTCCTGAGAAGCGCTCCATAATAACTGCGCCCCAGGAGCCTCACCAAGGGCATATCGCTTCGCGCCGGCAGCAGCAAACGGACCTGTATCCCACGCCGTGCAGTACGCAGAAGAGAACGGATGATCCGGGGTCCGGGAATGAAGTAGGGGGTTGCGATAAGAATCTCCTCCGCAGCGGCGGCAATATTGACCACGAAAGAGTTGCGGATATAGGAGCGGCGATGTTGGGGGCTGCCGCTGATGATCACGACGGTTCCCAGCCCGTGCTCATGGGGTTGCGAGTTTTCATTGTGGGCGGCGAGAGGGATTCGGGGAAGCTCCCCCCGTTCCATCAGCCATGTTTCGGAGAAGATGCTCACCAGTTCATGCACCGAACTGCCAGAGATGCTGAAACCCACATCACGGAAGCGATGTGTGCTTTTCGCCACACCTGAATATTCATCGCCGATGTTGAAGCCCCCCAAAAAGGCCAGGCTGCCGTCAATGACGACCATCTTCCGGTGATCACGCCGATCGAACCAGTGCAGTCCCCGCTTGATCGAGGGAGTATTGAAGGGAATCAATTCAATGCCCTGCCGCGCCATGCCCTTGAAAAAGGACAGCGGGGTTTCGATGGAGCCGATGTAGTCGTAAATCAGCAGGACACGAACACCCCTCCTGACGGCCTCGGCCAGTTCCGCAGCAAACGTTTCGCCGGTAGGATCATTGCGGATCAGGTAGTATTCGACGAGAATAAAACGCTCTGCAGCGCGGAGCGCTACATGCAGTGCTTGGAAGAAACCGCTGCCGTCGTGAAAGAGCACAGCCCGATTGTGACGATGGGTAACCGGCAAGGCTGCGGGACGAATACGCAAGAGCAGGTGCATCATCCGCAAAAGCCGAGTTTTCTGCCTGGATGGGTTTTCCATGGCCATGGCTTCCCCCATGTTCCTTGCATGTGGCGCCTTCGGAACGTATGGTTATAAGGACAATGGGGGCGATGGGCAAAGACTTCTACACCCAGCGATCCCGTTTTTCCTTATTTTCATATTCCTCCCGGAGGGCGATCTGGGTTGCCTCAGCGATATCTTCGACCCGTTTCACCCAGTCCTCAAACTTGATGTCCACACCGAAGACGCCCACCATTTCATCCTTGTCGTCCATGATGGGCGCAGATACCGTGATGCAAAGGGCGCCCGTCATCTTGGAGATATAAAAATTGGTGACATAGATCTTGCCGGTCTGCAGGGGCTTGATGAACCACTCACGGTCCGACTGATCGGTGCCGACGCCATAGTTTTCATATTTGACCCGATCGGCAATGTTGGTTATATTTCTGGTCGTCTTTTTACCATTCATGTCGACAACATAAGCAAACTGGATCGACGGGTTCTCCTCAATGCACTGCAGCATGATGGGCTCCTGGAGGTCCGGCTGCATGCTCCGCATGACGGGGTGTTCGATAACATGGTTCACCACCGACGCGGCGGCCTGTGCGGCCATGTGCTTGATCTTCTCCAGGTTGGACATGAAAAGTTCCGGCAGATATTTGCGGACGCGCTTTTCCAGCTCTTCATTGGAAATACTGGTCACCCGGCCGGATTCATATTCCTCGGTAATCCATTTGTGGATCCTTGAGATGCCGGGATGCCGCTTGTCGACCGTATTATCACCCGCAAGACCCAGGTGGTTATTGATCCAGTAGGCAATCCCCGCCTTGCCGGATTTATCTGTCACCATGGGGACAATCGGCCTCTTCAGAATTTTGGTCGTATCGAAAATATTATAGATCTCTTCACACTTGATCAGTCCATCGGCATGAATTCCTGCACGGGTCACATTGAAATCCGCACCCACAAAAGGATAGCTGGGAGGAATCTTATAACCGATATCTTTCTCAAAATACCTGCCGATATCCGTGATGACGGTCGTATCCGTGCCGTTTGCCGAACCCTTGAGCCCGATGTATTCCATGATGAGGGCTTCCACGGGCGGATTCCCCGTCCGTTCGCCGAGACCGAGCAGCGTGCCGTTGGCGGCGCTGCAGCCGTAAAGCCAGGCTGTGGTGGCGTTGATCAGCGCCTTGTGAAAGTCATTGTGACCGTGCCATTCCAGCAGATGCCCCGGAACACCGGCTTCTTCGATAAACGCCCTGACCATTTTATCGACGCTGCGGGGCAGGGACGCCCCCGGATAGGTGACGCCGTATCCCATCGTATCGCAGAGCCGGATCTTGATGTTGATGCCGCTTTCCGCACGCAGCTTCATAAGCTCGGTGGCAAAGGGAATGCAGAAGCCGTAGATATCAGCCCGCGTAATGTCTTCAAAATGACAGCGGGGAATGATCCCGGCGTCAAGGATGGACCGGACCGTATCGAGGTAGTCCTCCATGGTCTTGCGCCTGGATTGATTCAGCTTCAGAAAGATGTGATAATCCGATACGGAGGTAAGAATGCCTGTTTCCTTCAGGCCTGCCTCCTTCACCAGTTTAACGTCCTCCTTGGTGGCCCTGATCCAGCCGGTAATTTCCGGGTATCTGAATCCAAGGCTCAAACATTTGGCAACAGCCTCCTTATCCTTCAGGCTGTAGAGAAAAAATTCCGTCTGGCGGATGGCACCGTTTTCGCCGCCTAACTTGCTCATGAATGTATATAAATCAACGACCTGTTTGACGGTATAAGGGGGCCGCGCCTGCTGGCCATCCCGGAAGGTGGTGTCCGTTATGAATATTTCGTCGGCCGGATTTATGGGAATGAGCTTATGATCGAAGTCGATCCTGCTGACCTCATCGTAGGGGAAGACATCCTTCTGGAGGTTCGGTTGATCGACATCTTTCAGATCATAACGCCAGAAGGGGCTGTGCTCATGATCCAGGACCTTCTTGTCTTTGTTCCATTTAGCCATTTTTCAACTCCATTTTTAATATGCATAAATTAAAAGGAGGGCACTTTCTTCTTCCTGTGCCCTCCTTCATGACGAATATTCAATCGTTTTCAATCCATGGGAGGCACGGCGCGCGCCGGAGGGTTGTAAGGTTTGCCTGCCCCGGCTTTCTGTCGGGCCGTCCTGATGTCCGCCGGCTTGTATCCCGTCCGCGGAATCTTCAGCTTTAGTCCCGGATAGAGTTTATTCGGGTTTTTGATCGCCTGATTGTTGGCATCATACAGGAGGGTCCACAGAAAAGGATCATTATAGATGTCGCTGTACTTGGCGATCCACCAGAGGGAATCCCCCTTTTTTACCACATAACTGCTCCGGAGTTCGCGTCCTGTGTTGTCGCCGACCTTGGCGGCGCTGACTTTTTTATCAGCAGCGCTCTGTCCGGCCATCGCCTGCTTGCCTTCCGCCGGTTTGGCCACGGCTGGCTTCACTGCCGCTGATTGTCTCGGGGCCGCCATTTCCTGTTCCGTCGCCTGCCCCGTGCCCACACTGACGGTTTGCGCCGGCTTCTTACAGCATCCCATAAAGACAAGGCCGATGACAATAAAGACACATATTGGAGTCTGTGACCATTTTTTTTGCTGCACCGCTTTTCTCCCTTGATTTTATCTTAACAAATCAAATGATGAAACAGGTGACAAAGAATGATGATTTAACATCCAGCATGGCATATCCCCATGCGTTTGATAGATATAGCCATCACCGCTCCTTGTCAATAAAAAAGTGGCCTTCCCCTGTGGAAAATCCTATTGTACAATCTTCAGGGAAAGTTCCAGCAATTGCTCAATGCTGACCGTTGAGGGGGCGTCCGTCAGCAGGCAGGCGGCCTTCTGCGTTTTGGGAAAGGCGATGACGTCCCGGATGGAATCCGTTCCGGTCATCAACATGATCAAACGGTCGAAGCCGAAGGCAATGCCGCCGTGGGGAGGTGTCCCGTATTCCAGGGCGTCCAGGAGGAACCCGAATTTGGACCGCGCCTCCTCCTGTCCCAGGCCAAGGGCTTTGAAAATCATGGCCTGCACCTTTTGTGAATGAATCCGGATGCTGCCGCCGCCGATTTCCGAACCGTTCAGGACCAGATCATAAGCCCTGGCCCTGAC
>JAPLJM010000015.1 GCA_026388595.1 Deltaproteobacteria bacterium | reverse complement strand
ACCGCGACTGGTTGCCAATGTCATTTGCGCGCATGGCTGAATGGCTTGCCCCCGCGAAGGTCTCGTATGCTTGCTCCGCCCATTATCTCGACCAGATCGATGGCATCAACCTCAGCGCAGAGCAGCAGACGTTGTTGAAAGGCATACCCGATCCCATGTTCCGTGAAACGGTGCGGGATTTTTGCGTGAATCAGCAGTTCCGGCGGGACTATTGGGTGAAGGGCCCCCGCAGACTCTCCACGCTGGAGCAGGGCGAAGCAGCCCGTGCCCAGCGGGTGGCTCTGGTGCAGCCACGGGCCGATGTCGTCCTTAAAGTAAAGGGCTCGCTGGGCGAGGTTCAGATGCAGGAGGCCATCTACAACCCCATTCTGGACACACTGGCCAATCACCAGGCCAAGACCGTGGGGCAGATTGAGCAGGCGGTCCAGGCGAGGGGAATCAGATTTCCCCAGCTCATACAGGCGGTGATGGTCCTTAACATCAGCGGGGCAGTGCTGGCTGTCCAGGATGCGGCACAGACGCAAAAAGCAAAAAAACATACCGACAAGCTCAATGCCTTCCTCATGAACAAGGCACGCAGCAGCGGCGATATCAGCTGTCTGGCGAGTCCGGTCACGGGTGGAGGTGTTACGGTTAGACGCTTCCAGCAACTCTTCCTGCTGGCCATGAGCCAGGGAAAAAAGCAGCCTGCCGAGTGGACCCAGTTCGTCTGGCAGCTCCTGAACCTGCAGGGGCAGCGCATCGTGAAGGAGGGCAAGAAGCTGGAGACTGCCGAAGAGAACTTGGCGGAACTGACCGCCCAGGCCAACACCTTCGCCGAAAAGCAGCTGCCGATCTTGAAGGTGCTGGGGATAGCGTGATGAAGGAAAAAGGGGCCAGATTAATTAGAGATTAATTAGGGACAGAGCCCCTATTCTTTGGGTAGGCGGGTTATTCAAAAACTTTCGACCGTAGGAGTTTTTAGCGTTTCATAACTCGTATGTATTTTGTTCGCCGCTCCGCCTTCGAATAGACTTCGAGGCCTCTTCTCATTCCCACTGCAACGACAATGACCTCAATCATGTCCATATTGACACGATAAACGATTCGTATGTGTCCAGTACGAAGCCGACGATAACCCCCAAGGCTGCCGTGCAGCGGCTTACCGATTTTATCCGGTTCTCCCTGTCGGATACGCTCGTCGATCACACGCATGACCCTGGCGGCTTCAGCCCTGCCAAGACTTTCAAGATCGCCTGTGACATCATGGTGATAGATGATTTTCCAGTTCATTCCTCATCACCGGTGGCGAAACGCGTCATCATCTCTTCGTGGCTGATGGCTTTTTCGGGATCAAATGTCCGAATGCGCTCCCTTGCGACGGCTTCAATGCGAAGATCTTCCAGTTCATCCATGATCGCCTCGAAAGCATCTACGGGCAATATCACGGCAGCCGGGACATTATTTTTCATGACGATGTATCTGTCCTGCTTCCCTTTTACAAGCTTATCAAATATTGTCTTAGCCGAGCGTGACACTTCCGTAACCGAAATCGCTTGGTCCGATCTTTCCATTAAACTTCCCATATGATTTCTCCATAAATAGATTTGTGACAATTATCATATAATAATCAAATTATTTCAATCATTATTTTATTAATTGGGGACAGCCACTAGTCATAGAGTTCCGGGGACAGTATTTTTGTGCGGTCGGGCAGGGTCGTGTAATTCAACGGGTGAGTGCCTGCCCCGGAAGGCAGGCCAGCCAATGGGTTCAGAATAAATTATTGACTTGCGGGCTGGAAGATATTTTACTTTTTACCCCCGGTTGATTAACAGCGCCAGGCTGAGGCGGTTGCCGGTTTTCGTCTTTTCGTAGACCGAAGTGAGGTGGGCCTTCACGGTCCGTTCGGTGATCTTGAGATCGGCCGCGACTTCAAGATTGGTCCGGCCCTGGGCGACCATCTCTGCGACCTTGCGCTCCATTGTGGTCAGGCCGACCAGTCTCTGCGTGGTGTCCGGCGACGCCTGTTGTTCCTTCGCACGGGCAGCCGCATCGAGGATCAGCTGCTGAATGACCTGCTGTCCGAGCCAGACCCCGCCGCCGGCGATGATGCGCACCGCCTCGGCGATCCGCCCCGGCGAGATATAGGTGTTGCCGTATCCGGCGATGCCCGCTTTCAGGAACGCGAGCCCCTCCTGTTCGTTCGGCTGGTCCGACAGCAGAAAGAAACGGCCGGACGGGACCGCCTTGCGGAGCTCTTCGAACGCGGGGAGATCCACAAGGGAGCGGTGCAGCAGGATCAGGTCAAAAGGCTTGGCTGCGCACCGGCGCCTCACTTCCGCAAGGGTCTTCGCCTGCTCCATCGGGTAAGGGGAAAGCAGGCCGTGCCACCGATTGATCACCCCCTCGTTCGCGCTGCTCAACAGGATCGCCATAGGATCACCTCTCTCTCAATGCCATGTACTTGGCCCTCAGGACCGGTTTCAAAAGGTATGACAGGACCGTCTTCTTGCCTGTGAGGATGTCCGCCGTCGCGACCATCCCGGCGATGATCGGCAGGGGCTTCTCCTTGGTTCCGAGATAGCTCTTGTCTGTCCGCAACTTAACGAGATAATAGCTATTTCCCTTTTCGTCCGTAATGCTGTCCGCGCCGATGTTCTCGAGCTTCGCATCGAGGCCCCCGAAGATGGTGAAGTCGTAGGCGGTAATCTTCACCTTGGCCTTCTGGTCCGGCCTCAAAAAGGCGATATCGGAGGGTTTGATCTTTGCGTCGATCAGGAGCGTGCCTTCACTGGGGACGATCTCAACGAGGTTCATGCCGGGCTGGACGACTCCGCCGACGGTGTTGATCAGAAGGCGGTTGACTGTGCCATCGACGGGGGAGCGCACTTGCGTCCGTTCGAGCCGGTCCTTCAGGGCGATGGACGTGGCGGTGTCCTCTCCCACCTGCGACGAAACGTCGTTCAGTTCTGCTTTGGCCTTGTTGAGGAAATTCAGTTTGAGTTCACGCATCGCCCCCTGGGCCTCACCGATCTTGGACCGAACCCGGGGAATGGACTGCTTTGTTGTTTCTATGTCGCCCTGCATCTCGCTTGCCTTGCGCTCCGTCTGGAGGATTTCCATCTCCGAAACGGCGCCTTTGCTCACAAGCGGCCTCAGCAGCGCGATCTCTTTTTGATACAAGGCATAGGTCTTGTTGAGC
>JAPLJM010000124.1 GCA_026388595.1 Deltaproteobacteria bacterium | reverse complement strand
GGTTCAGGAAAATTCGGCAGCTTATGAGGCAGGTCTGAAGCAAGGGGATGTGATTACCGCCATCGACGGTGAGCGAATTTCCCAATGGAACCGGTTGGCCGAAACCATCAGCACGAGTGCAGGCCGAACATTGAATCTGTCCTTTAACAGAAATGGCGTTGTACAGGATTTGACGGTAATACCGAAATTGCAGAAATCGAAAAATATCTTTGGTGAAGAGGTAGATTCATACAAACTGGGCATTTCACCGGCACCCAAAACGGTCATCGAACGGCTGAATCCCCTTGAAGCGGCTTGGACCAGTCTCAAGCAGACCTGGATGATCAGCAAGCTGACGGTGGTCAGTCTGGTGAAAATCATGGAAGGGGTTGTTTCGCCGAAAACGCTGGGCGGGCCAATCCTGATCGCCCAGATGGCCGGGACGCAGGCCAGGGAAGGGATCATCCCGTTTATCCTCTTCATGGCCCTGCTCAGCATCAATCTGGCGGTCCTGAATCTTCTGCCTGTTCCCATCCTGGACGGGGGACACCTGTTATTTTACCTCATAGAAATTGTCAAGGGCAGTGAAGTCAGTGTGAAATGGCGGGAAATAGCCAATCAGGTAGGGTTTGTGCTGCTGATTATTCTCATGATTTTTGTTTTTATGATGGATATTGACCGCCTGGATATCAAGGCAGTCAATGAATTTACGAAGTTTTTCACAGGCAAATAATGCATATTTTAGCGATTGATACATCCCAGAAAACAGTGAGTGCCGCCATCCTTGCAGACGATGTGGTTCTGGCGGATATTTTTGTCAACAGCGGCCGCCATCATTCGGAAAATCTCTTGCCGGCAATGGAACAGACCTTCCGTCTGGCCGGTCTGCAACCCCATGAGATGGATCTTTTCGCAGTGACCATCGGTCCCGGTTCCTTTACGGGCTTGCGGATTGGTGCCGCAACCATAAAGGGGCTCGCCCTTGCGGCAGGGAAGCCGGTGGTCGGCGTATCGACACTGGATGCCCTGGCGCTTAATGCGGTTCACGCCGGGAAACAGATGATCTGTGCGATGCTTGATGCTCAGAGAAATCAAATCTATACGGCGTTGTACAGGCTTGAGGTCGGTACAGCCATGGAAAGAGTCAGTGAAGAGCAGGTCATCGATGTGGATCGCTGGTTGAACGGGCTGGATAAGGATATCCTTTTTCTTGGGGACGGGGCCGTGAAATACCATCAACAGATTCATGCGCGCTTTTTCTCCTCAGGCTGCATCGCCCAAGGCCGCCAGAATCACATCAGCGCTGTGTCAGTGGCAGTGCTTGCACGGGATCAATTTCAGCGCGGTGGGCGGATGGACCTGCTCAAATTTGCCCCGCGCTACCTGCGTCCCTCAGAGGCGGAAGCCCGTGTCCGGCAGGAGACATCTGACGTTGACAAACCTTGGGAATTAAGATAGAAGAAAACCAGACGGGAGGTGCCGAATTCATGGACAAGGCTGAAATACTTTTAATCGAAAAGTATGTTCACCAGGATGCGGAACTGCAACAACACGTCGAGGAACACCGGCGCCTGGAGGGGGTTTTGGAAGAATTCAATCAGCGCCGCTATCTGACGCCGGAAGGGCAGGTCGAACGTAAGAATCTTCAGAAGCGAAAATTACGGGAAAAGGAAAAAATAATAATGATACTGGATAAGTATCAGCCATGAACCAGGGACATGACAGCATCATCGCGCGCGAGGGCTATATCTTCATCCTCGTTTCCGCTTTTTTTACCATCAGCGCCGGCTTTACCGCACCCCGCTGGGTCGCTCTTCTCTTTTTTTTGATTACCGCATTTATCGTCTGGTTTTTCCGCAATCCCGAAAGAAAAACACCAACTGATGAGAAGCTTGTCATTTCGCCTGCTGACGGCAAAGTGATCAAGATCGAAGATATTGAGGATCATGAGCTTGCCATGGGACCGTTCAGGAAAATCTGCATCTTCATGAATGTATTCAGTGTCCATGTAAATCGGATCCCTTACGCCGGACG
>JAPLJM010000374.1 GCA_026388595.1 Deltaproteobacteria bacterium | reverse complement strand
GCCGGCGATACCGTCCTCTTCGGGAATGCCCACGGTGACAATGCGCATGTGTCCGTTGTCAAAAATGACTTTTACGATCTTCCCTTTTCTGACCAGAGGGACGTCTTTCAGCATGAAATTTGAAATCTCCATGCCGGCGCGAGTCTGCGAGGACAGGCGCTTGCCGATGGCTTCCTCTTTTGCGGTCAGGGCCTGCAGGTTGATCCGCCGGTCCCACTTCCGGACGGTACGGAGATCTGCTTCCGTCAGGATGGTCCCGGGGGCAAGCGTCCGTGCAGCAATAACGTGGTCCCGAAGAACTTCAATGCGCGTCCGGACGGTCTCTGTACGCAACAGGCTGCCGTTGTCCAGATGTCGGACCATAAAGGCGGCGTCGCCGATAAAGTCCCCCATGCCCATGGGCTCGATCCGGAGGACGGTGTGTTTGATCGGAGGTTTTGCATCCGATTCCCCGGACAAAAATTCGACACGCGCTGTGCCCGGGGGCCACGGCATATTGGCTTCAATGTATTCCAGAACGGCGGCCTGGACCGGCCGCTGTCCGGATTGATCTGCCGGAGAAGAAGCGGCAAAAAATAAGCTGAGACAGATCGAAAAGACGGCGATTACAGAAGTGCGTGTCATGATGGATGCTCTCAAAAAAAAGTTCATGGTCAGGCGATGGCGAAAAAGCGCCCCTCATCATTTATCTCTTGAGGTTGTTTATGATGCTCAGCATGCTGTCTGCCGTCTGGATGGCCTTGGAGTTGATCTCATAAGCCCTCTGTCCGGTGATCATCTTGACCATCTCGTCGATGACGTTCACGTTGGACATCTCCAGAAAATACTGTGAAAGGGTCCCCTTGCCTTCAATGCCGGGGTTTCCCGCACTGGCATCGCCCGAGGCGTCTGTCTTGTTGTAGAGGTTCCGTCCGATACTGCTCAGACCGGCTGGATTAATAAATGTGGCGATCTGAAGCTGGCCGATCTGCGACATGACGCCCTTGCTGTCCGTTGCGGTGACCTGCCCCGATTTGTCCACGGTGATCACCACGGCGCCCTGGGGCACGTTTAGGGCCGGTGTCAGCAGCAGCCCTTCGGAATTGCAGATGTTCCCGTCTTTGTTGATTTTAAAACTGCCGGCCCGGGTATAGGCGGTGCCGCCGTTCCCGTCGTCAATCTGAAAGAATCCGTCTCCCTCGATCGCCCAGTCGAAAGGATTGCCCGTCTGCTGGTAGTCGCCCTGGCTGAAGATCTTCTGTGTAGAAATGGGCTTGACACCCATGCCGATCTCAATCCCCGCGGGGAGCTGAACCCCTGTCGAGGACGTGGCGCCGGCCTTCGAGTAGATCTGATACATCAGATCCTGAAAGTTGGCCCTTGATTTCTTGAAACCGACCGTGTTGACGTTGGCCAGGTTGTTGGCGACGACATCCTGATCTACCTGCTGTGCAGACATGCCTGTGGCTGCGGTGAATAATGATCTGATCATGACTACCCTCCTGCTTAGGTTATCCTACCCGGCCGATGCGGCCGGTCGACAGCTTGTCTTGCTCAGACAGCGTCTGGATGATCTTCGAATAGGCCTCGAATGATCGATTGATATTGATCATCTCCGCCATTTCCTTGATAACATTTACATTGGACAATTCAATAACCCCTGAGGAAACATTGGGCTTTTCCACTTTTTTCATGCCTGCTGCACCGTCATCCCGGTATAATCCGCCTCCGGCACTGGTCAATGCCTGACGGCTGGCGAAATCAACGACCCTGAGTTTGCCGACCTGGCTTCCATCCACGTAAACGGAACCTTCCGAGCCGATCTCGATTTTGCCTTTTGTCAACGTGATCGGCCCTCCCTCTCCGAGAACGGGGTCACCGGCCTGGGTGACGATCTGGTTGAGACGGTTGATCGTGAAGTCGCCTTTTCTGGTGAAGGCCTGGCTCTCTTTTGTCCCCACAACGAAAAAGCCGTCCCCCTGTAACTGCAGGTCCAGCGGGTTGCCTGTCCGTTGCGGCATGCCCTGGGCAAAATCCATGACAAGACTGCCCAGAGAGGCCACATCCCCGGAGGATGGGTTATTCTCTGCCATGTTTTTCAGGAAATGAAGGTGTTCAGCCTTGAATCCGGGTGTTGCAGCATTGGCGAGGTTGTTCGTGATCTGGTCCAGCTGCAGGACTTTCAGGTCCATGGCAGCGGCGACAGTGGGGATTTCGAAAGCCATATTTCGGTCCTTTCATTTAATTTGCATCATTTTGAACAGTGAGTTTGCAATTCGTATGCCATGATTTTTAATCAAATCATTCAGGCATGTTGCAGAAAAGAGGCGGAAGGGGTTGAAGGTGAGGGCAGGAAGTGCCGGAATTTTTTTCCGCCATCATCCAGAAGAGGTCTCACGGTAGCGGTTGTTGGCGGAATAGACAAAGGCAAGGATTTCGGCAACGGCCCGGTACAATTCGATGGGGATTTGTTCATCGATGTCCAGTTTGCTCAAAATCTGGACCAGCGCAGGGTCGCTTTTGATGGGCACATTGTTTTTCCGGGCAAGCTCGATGATTCTTTCGGCGATTGCTCCCCGGCCTTTTGCAATGACTTTCGGTGCGGCATCCTTCCGGTTGTCATACTCCAGGGCGGCAGCCAGTGTCGTTTCGGGTTTCTTCATACGCACACATCGACGGTGCTCTGAGTATAAAATCTGAAATCATTGAGAAAATCCTGTTTCCAGGCCCGAATATTCCTCTCCAGCAGGCACTGCACCGCAACAGGGTTGTCGTCCATTCCCGTCAGGTTGTTTTGAAGTTCAGGAAGCAGATCCTGAAGAAAATCAAATGTGTCCTGATCCGAACATTTAATGGTGCAGTGGAGTCTCCCGTCCCTGACGCCGGCGTCAACGGCCAGCTCACCCAGGGCGTCCAAATCCAGAAACAGGACGATACGGTACTGTTTTCCCGTTCCCGGTTCATTCTTCTTTCCATCGGTCTCGATGAAGATGTCCTGCATTCTGATACCGTCCGGCAACTGCAAGGGAACCTGAAGCGTAAAAAAGCCATCCTGCTCTTGCGCCAAAATATTGACAACCTGCAGCGATTCAATCACCTTGGTGGCCTGTTCGGCAAAATTGGAAAATTGTCGGATCTGCTGCCGCGCTTCCGGTTCCATATCTTCCGGCAAGGTCTGAAGCGATGAAAGATCGGATGATAGTTTCAGGAGGATTTCCTTAAAGGTCAGGGCTGTTTTCCTGTCTTCAGGAACGACCGATTCCGATAAGGCTTTAAGGAGCCTGCGTTCCCCTGTCAGGCCCAGGGCGATAATGAAATCCTTCAAGAACAAAGGGTTGGAAATATTGTCTTTCGAAAT